>JALZUX010000468.1 GCA_023301405.1 Granulosicoccaceae bacterium
TAATTTTCAAACAAGAAATCTGTAGGTTGGGGTTTCATTTAAGGAGCTTCGTACAAATCAAATTGCATTGAATGCATGGTATGAGGGTTACTTTGCCCATTTGTGTAGAGAAAAGTATACGGAGAAAGTTTGCTTAAATTATATTGAAGGCGGTTCTGGAGTTATGACAAGAACTGAAATACTGCAACATATAGTTAACCATGCATCTTATCACCGTGGCCATATTGAGGGCGGGTTGTACCAAATGGCTATCGAACCACCAACTACAAATAGCACAGTATTTTTACAAGGCGAAAGAGCCTAACAAGTTATCCAAGCTGACGTAACACTGGTGTCCATATGTGTGCACGGTCGTGGCTACCGCTTGTCGCGCACATGTGGCTACCCCGAGCAGCTCAGTTTTATTGGCCCGGCCACACAGAAGTGGCTGTCATAGAGCCATGTGTTACTGCGGTTGCGGTCTTTCGGCCAGCTATTACGACCACAACGTTAATGATGAACAACTAGCCGCTTCTGTTGATCAGAAATGTCTGCTTAAAATTTTACACTCTCGCAACGACCCTGATTCTCGGTCAACCACCTGGGAAAACGGATCGGCGCTATTGTAGTGTGTTAAGCGGCCGCATATTGTTCAATAGGAAAATGACTTTCCCCGTCGCGAGTAACGCGTGTTAAACGGGCGGGGCGCCCCAAATAGCCTACGCCTACACCTACACCTGTCGACCCTACAAGGCAGAGCGTCTGTGCGCGTGGGTGTGTCAGTGGGGTTGGCGGTATTGGTATGAATGACTAAACCGTCTTTCCTTATTGATGCTCGCATTTCCCGTTAGACCTTGTTTCATGGAAACAATAGCCCTTCTTATATATACAGGTTATTTCCCAGTTTGATGCTGACAGTAGTAGCCTGGTTCGCAGTCGACTGACGTGCACATCCACTGTTCGAGTATTTATCTTCGCCGCTATTCCCCATACGTCTGCCAGCAGCTTTCTGCGCGGGACTATGACATTTTTGTTGCGAAGAAAATAAGCCGCCAAGGAAAACTCTTTCTTTGAGAGCACAACCTGCTTGTCACCACTGGTAAACAATCGACTGTTAGAGTTGAGAATATAAGGTTCATGGGTAGTTAGTTGCATTATATAGCCTCCTACGTTACCAAAAGCGCACCAATCAATTTGATAAAATGATCGTGCGCTAAGAATCTTTGTTTAAACAATGACTCATAGTACCCTGCAGATTGTGAACAACGGGTAAACAACAAATAAATAATACGTCATAAAACTGTAATTAAATTCAAACAGATTAAAAGCATTACATTTATGTAAATAAAGCGCGGATGCGAAAAAACCGATAAAAAACTAATTAAATGGATGCCCCTAACAAGATGCATCGAACCAAGCACCTTTCGCAATGTCTGTATGATGAATAGCGGTGGCATTGCTAATGTCACGGTTAAGCATATACACATACCGCCACATTAAGGTATAAAAAACTTATGGATCGAAGAACTTTTCTTGCTTTAATTTCCAGTGCGTCACTGTCATCACCCTCGATAAGCCGGGCTGCATCTGAGCGAGCTAAAATCAACAAATCCATTCCTTCCAGTGGCGAGCAAATTCCAGTGATTGGTATGGGAACCTGGATTACCTTCAATGTGGGTGCAAGTCAGCGGCTGCGTGACAACCGAACCAAGGTTTTAAATCGTTTTTTTGAGCTGGGAGGTGGCATGGTTGATTCATCCCCCATGTACGGCTCGGCTCAAGCTGTTGTGGGCGAAAGCTTACGTGTGCTCGATTACCCCAAGAGCGTGTTCAGTGCTGACAAAGTGTGGACAAACTCAACAGCAGAAGGACTCACGCAATTTAACGAAATGCAGCAGTTGTGGGGGTTGCAACAATTAGATCTGGTGCAGGTGCATAATCTGGTTAACTGGCAGCCTCATTTGGAAACACTACGAGAACTCAAAGAGCAGGGCCAGATTAGATATATCGGAATTACCACGTCACATGGATCCCGTCACGAAGAGTTCGAGAAAATTCTACAGTCCCAGGTACTAGATTTTATCCAGCTTACCTACAACGTCACCCATAGAGAAGTTGAACAGCGCTTACTTCCACTTGCCGCAGACAAAGGTGTAGCGGTTATCGCCAACCGTCCACTTGATGGCGGCAAGCTGTTTAACCACGTTAAGAAACAACCGCTGCCAACATGGGCGGCTGAATATGATTGCCAAAATTGGTCTCAGCTGTTCCTAAAATATATTGTGTCGCACCCAGCGGTAACCTGTGCGATCCCGGCAACCTCCCAATTAGCTCACATGGAAGAAAATATGGGAGCTTGTTATGGCGTGCTGCCTGACGCGACCGGGCGAAAAAAGATGTCTGACTATGTAGCCAGTCTCTGAGCCCACACTATGGTTGGCAATGAACTGCAGCAGTTAGTTATGGTCTCATCAGAGGTCTGGCAGGATCTACATTGGCGCTATACAAAAGAGCTTTGGCCATGGTTGTTGATGTTTATTGTGTGCAACTGTCTGGTTTTATTTAAAAGCAAACAGGTGCTGTTTTTCACCTACGTTGCATTATGTTGGATCTTCCTGGGTGTATTTTATTTTATCCACACTGTGCAACAAGTTCATACCTTTGCGATCTGGATGGGTTCTGCTTTTATTTTTCAGGGACTGGCGCTGTTCTATCTGAAAGTGCTACGTGTGCAGCCGGCAAAGAATGAATATTATCCTCGGTTAAAACGCTTTGCGCTGTCTTTATACGGCGTTACAGCACTTGTCCCTTTCAGTTATCTACTTGAAAATTCCGCTCAATCATTTCTGCTTTTTGGCTGGGGTGCAGAGCAAACATCCGTGGGAACGATTGCTTTAGTGTTCTTTAGTGTGCGTAGTAAAGTTGAAGTGTTGCTGGTATTGCTGCCGTTGGCATGGATTGGTTTCTACGCTCTTGCGTTGTAGAGGCCAGACTGCCCGAAGGGCGCCGCAAACTATTTAGTGGCAGCTCTTGACGCTATGAACCTAGGGTTGATTCTACCCTCTGAGCTCGCTGGTTCAAGGTGACGATTACACCCAACTAAAACTAATATAGAGCTTTGATTTTTTATAAGCTGTAGCATTTTCAATGCGCTGCTTCTCTCCGGAGCAGCCCACTTTTTAATCAAGTAGTTTCGAATATCGCCAAGGGTGCTGCCAAGCGATTCAGCCTTGAGTGTTTTCACAGGTAAGCCGTAAGCTGAAAACCTGTTAGTGTTAGCTATTTTTGCCGCCTATTGGCGGAAAATATTTTGGTACTTCGCGCTGATACAGACGGTAATCATCACCGTAAATACGTACCAGCTTTTGTTCTTCAAAAAAGGTTCCGATTATCAGGTACAGAGTGCCCCACACAGCTGTCCATAAACCCAATGTTGATACAGCGCCACCCCAAAGCAGCAGAAACGCAGCCGTATACAAAGGGTGGCGCACCCAGCGGTTTAAAAATCTACGTTGCAATGGTTCGTTTGATGTTGAGCTGAGTTTCTCACCTGTGATAGCTTGGGTTATGCCTGAAAAGCGCCCAATATCGTACATAGAAAGCGCCAGCACAAAGACAATCATTCCTGAAAATCGAAGCACTTTGGAAGTGATGAAAGCAGCGCTATTATTGAACGGAGTAAAAATATCATCATTTAGCCAGATACTCCCAATGTAAAATACCAGCGATATCTTAAGCACGGCCAATACGTTGTAGCTTAACCGGTAGTAACATCCCAGATAGGCTGAAAACTTTGACTGTATTGACTCTCTAGCAAGCGTTGAATGCAAAAAGCCGAATACTAACCATGAGATAGCATATATAAAGGGGCCTGTAAGATTGGCTGAAAGCATCTACTATCCATATTGGTAAGGCGCTGCACGTCGGAACGCGTTGAAAAACTCATAGATGGCAACGTTACTTACCAGGTCATCAGCGTCATAAAGGTGAATTAGGGTAAACACAAGCGATATGTCACCGTTTGTGAATGGAAGACGATCAAAGGCTTTTTGTGTTCGACGATCGTAAAAAGACTTATCATCTGGTGGCAGTCTTTTTAGCTCATGTTGGCGCGAAGCGAAGCAAAAAAAAAGATGATTCAGTGTTGTCGACATAGCATGGTGGGGTGATATTAGGAGTTTCATTATTGTGATCGATGCGCTTATGCTTATCCACCATACGTGTGTCCGATCTGTTATCTGTTATCCGTAAGCGTCATCCATGCAGCACATCAGCATGAACCATAGAGCGGCAAGAAAAACCCCACCATCTTTCAGCAACACGTATGCAATGGCCAAAGGCCGAGTCTGTCGCTTTACCCCGCGTTTAATCGGTTTTGAGATTGTTCGTGGAAGAGGCTCATAGTGCCATGGATGGC
>JALZUX010000469.1 GCA_023301405.1 Granulosicoccaceae bacterium
CGAGAGAACTCAGTCTCTGAATTCCAGTTGCCAAACGCTCGATTGTCCTCAGGCGCAACTCGATGACGTTGCTTTAGCAGCGCCTTTATGTTGTCTCCTACCTCCTGGCTAGTAACACCCGGTGTTGGCACCAGTGCATAAAAACCAATCCTGCGTCCATAGTTAAATACTTGTTGAAAAGTCGTTAGCGGTGTAAACACAAGACTGCTCATGCGCTCACGATTATTGCCGTAATGTTGCGGCTTAAAAATACCGATCACGGTAAAACTAATTTGCCGGATCTGGATCTCGCGCCCTATCGGGTTAACGTCTTCGCCAAACAGGTCACGATGGATCCTTTCACCAATCACAACGACCTTGCGTTTTTGCTGCACATCAAGCCGATTAATAAACCGACCGGTTTCAATGGCCATCGGTAGTATCTGCTGATACTCCGGTATATCTCCCGATATTTCAGCATCGGTGACTTTCGCCCCGTAGACAACATCACTGCGACCACGGAAACGGCCCAGTCGCACCCGCGGCGACAGCGACCCTATGTTATCTACGTGGCTAAGAATAGCCTCTGTGTCTTCATTTTTTATTGTCAGTCGTCTTCCGGGTGATAAACCCTGATGTGGAACTGATGTCTCATTACCCCAGATATAAATTGCATTGGTGGCATAGCCCGACATACTTTTCTGCACGCCACCTTCAATGCCATTACCAAACCCCAGCATTATTATTAAAATGAATATGCCCCAGAATATTCCTGACGCGGTCAACAGCGTGCGCAAGCGATTACTGCTTAGCACTTGAAAGACTTCAGCCCATGCATCTTTGTCTATCATGACGGTGCCAGAGCCTCGACCGGGTTAATCGATGCGGCCCGCCGCGCCGGCAGATACCCGGCTAATGTGCCAGCCATAATAACCAATAACGTTACCGCCACCACTACTGTTGTATTGACATCGGGTTGGTACATGTATTCATTTTCAGCAATCGTTGATTTCAACAACTCAAGTAACCCAATGCTTGCCAGTAAACCAAGGTAACCGGCGACCGTAGTAATAATTAATGATTCAATAACCACCAGCCGCGTGATCGATGATGGCGTGGCTCCCAAGGCTTTGCGAATACCAATTTCGCGTCGGCGCTCCGACACCGAGATCACCATAATATTGCTCACCGCCAGTATGCCTGTAAGCACTGTGCCCGCGCCGACTACAGCAACAAAAACACGCACCCAGTAAAACAGATCGGTTATTTTTTTATACTCATCAAGATTGTTATAGATACGCACAGCGCGCTTATCATCGGGCGAAAACTCGTAGCGTTCGGCAAATAGCTGACGAACTTTTTCCTCACTGGCTTTACTTTCCTGGTAAGTCGCGTCACCCACGGTGTAAAGAATCTGGTTTATTTTTGATTTAGCGCCGTAAACCAACTGGGCGGTGGTGATTGGCAAGTAGATCGTCTCTTCTTCAGAACGGCCACCAGAGTCCGAAAAAACACCAACCACCTGATAGGCAATGTCACCAATCAGTATCCACTCACCCAACGGGTCAGCGCCGGCAAACAATAGCTTATTTACCTGTTGCCCGATAACAGCCACCTTACGCCTGGCGGTAAGGTCTGTGTCACTAATATAACGCCCGGCGGTAATGATGGTTTTTTCCAGATACAAGTGATCTGGATGCACAGCACGCAGATCAAACGATGCATGCTGCTTACCGTAGCTGACTGCCAATTCACTTCCGGGATAATACCGCGCCGTGCTTTTGTCGACTGCTGGCGCTTGCTCTCGAATTCGTTCAAGGTCTGTATTGTCAAAACGAATGCGCCGGCCACGCGGCTGGCCACCATAGGCAACACTGGTACGTCCACGGTACACCCTGATACTGTTGATCGCGTCGTCTTTGAATTGCAGCTCCACACCATTTTGCAGCCCGCGCCCCGCCCCGAGTAACAACACCAACATAAACACACCCCACGCCACGGTTAACACGGCAAGCGCAGTTCGCGTTTTATGGGTGCGCAGGGTTTGCGCTATTTCCTGTAACGCATCAAGGTCAATCATCGCGGCCATAGCTACTACAAACGCTCATCGCTAAGAACATCACCATCATGCAAATGAATAGTGCGCTTGGTTTGAGCGGCGATTTCTTCTTCGTGGGTAACAATCAACACCGTCATTCCCTGCTGATTAACGTCTCTGAATATCTGCATAATTTGTTCTGAGGTTTGGGAATCAAGCGCTCCCGTGGGCTCATCTGCTAACAGCAACGAAGGTTCGGTAATTAACGCCCGCGCGATCGCTACACGTTGCGATTGCCCGCCTGATAATTCTGCAGGCTTATGATCAGCACGATCAGCCAAACCAACTCGGTCAAGATACTCCAGCGCCAATGCATTGCGTTTCTTTCTTGGCACGCCCTGGTAATACAACGGTAGCGCTATGTTTTCCACGGCAGTTTTATGGTGAATCAGATTGAAAGACTGAAATACAAAGCCAATAAATCGATTGCGATACTCGGCGGCCTGTTTATCGGTGAGATCTTTAATTTCAGTGCTATCAAGGGTATAGGTGCCACCGTCGCTGCTATCTAGAATGCCCAAAATATTCAATAGTGTAGACTTACCCGACCCCGACGACCCCTGCACAGATACAAAATCGCCGGTGTCGATATCAAGACTAATGCCTTTTAGCGCCTCAACCCGGCTCTGGCCCATGGCATAATATTTTTGGATGTCGCGCAATCTAATCATTAAGTACAAATGGCTTCTATAGTCAGGGGGCCAGATCGTGGCGAGCGCTCGCCTCTAAGCATAGCTACATTGACACCCCGCGCACCGGTAATATCCCTTCCAGTGTCAATTTCGCAATATAGATGAAGCAACTAGTCACTTACAGCCAACATATGATGCGCATTACTGGCACCTGACTGGCATTTGCCGTTACCATTGGTAATATGTCATTTTACCACGATGGAGAAACCTCAATGGCACTGGCCAATAAATCAGCAGTATCGGCTAATACGCCTGAATCTGCCTGTGCAAAACCTGCACGCCTAGTCTGGGAAGACCCCTTCCTGTTGGATCAGCAACTCACCGAAGAAGAACGCATGATCCGCGATGCGGCACACGCCTATTGTCAGGATAAGCTGATGCCACGCGTGCTTGAAGCCAACCGCCACGAGAACTTTGATCGTGAAATCATGAGTGAAATGGGTGAACTGGGCATGTTGGGCTCTACACTGCCGGAATCACTCGGCGGCATTGACGCAAACTACGTGGCCTATGGCTTGGTGGCTCGCGAAGTAGAGCGCGTAGACTCTGGATACCGGTCGGCCATGAGCGTGCAGTCTTCGCTGGTGATGCACCCGATATTCGCCTACGGCACAGACCAACAGCGTGAAAAGTACTTACCTAAGCTAGCGGCTGGTGAATTTGTCGGCTGCTTTGGGTTAACCGAGCCAGACCACGGATCTGATCCTTCATCCATGGTTACCCGCGCAAAAAAGGTTGACGGCGGGTACTTAATTTCCGGGTCCAAGAACTGGATCACCAACTCTCCTATTGCCGACGTTTTCGTGATTTGGGCAAAGTCAGATGCACATGACGGCAAGATCAAAGGCTTTGTGCTCGAAAAAGGCATGAAAGGTTTGAGCGCACCAAAAATTGAAGGGAAGTTTTCGCTTCGGGCCTCCATCACCGGCATGATCATGATGGATGAAGTCGAAGTCCCTGAAGAAAACCTGTTACCCGATGTGCAAGGCTTGGCTGGTCCGTTCGGCTGCTTGAACCGCGCGCGCTACGGTATTGCATGGGGCTCGATGGGTGCCGCTGAATTCTGCTGGCATGCGGGCCGCCAGTACACCTTGGATCGCAAACAATTTGGCAAACCGCTGGCCGCCAACCAACTGATTCAGAAAAAACTGGCAGATATGCAAACCGAGATCGCACTTGGCCTGCAAGGCTGCCTGCAATTGGGCAGAATGATGGACGACCATAAAGCACCGGCAGAATTAATTTCACTAATGAAACGCAACAATTGCGGAAAAGCGCTTGATATTGCTCGTGTTTCCAGAGACATGCACGGTGGAAACGGAGTCTCTGACGAATACGGAGTCATTCGCCATGTAATGAATCTTGAGGCCGTAAACACCTACGAAGGCACGCATGATGTTCATGCCCTTAT
>JALZUX010000470.1 GCA_023301405.1 Granulosicoccaceae bacterium
AACTAGAAAAAGGTAAAACGAAAGTCCATTGGAACTGCTTCTACTATTAATTAACGTTGCCGGTGCTGCAACCCTCATGCTGTGGTCAGTCCGACTGGTTCGTGTGGGTTTCGAACGCGTGTACGGAAATCGCCTTCGCGCCGCTGTCCGGCGGTCGGAACAAGGGCGAGTAAAAGCAGCGGCGATCGGCCTGGGGGTAGCAATGGCCTTGCAAAGCTCAACCGCGGTGGCCGTTCTTGCCGCAGGCTTTGCCGGTTCAGAAGTTTTTTCAGTGGCCCAAGGTATCGCCCTGCTATTGGGTGCAGACCTAGGATCCGCGCTTGCGGCCCAACTTCTGTCATTCGATCTCGATGCAGTCATCCCACTACTATTGCTGATCGGTGGCGCCCTTTTCCTACGAGATCTAGACCGTCGCAGCCGACAGGTGGGCCGCATTATCTTAGGGATCGGTCTCATTCTTTTATCACTACAGCTGCTAGGTGACGCCACCGCCCCGCTGCGTGATAGCCCGTTTCTAAAGCAAACCATGGTCTATTTCGAGCGCGATATCGTCACCGCGTTCCTGGTGGGCGCGCTAGTCACCTGGCTCATGCATTCAAGTATTGCCGCCGTACTACTGGTGACAACACTTGTTGCCCAGGGGGTGGTCCCGTTGACCGTCGGCCTGGCACTGGTACTTGGTGCAAACCTAGGCAGCGGCCTGATTGCCTGGGCACTGACACGCGACCAACCGCCTGCGGGCCGCCGTATACCCATCGCAAATTTATTGTTTCGCGCGTTGATGGCCGTGCTTGTTTTACTTGCACTTAAAATAATCACAATCACACCACCGCTAGTACCCACAACAGCCGCCAAATGGATTATTTTTGCACACGTCGGCTTTAATACTTTGATGTTAATTGTGTGCCTTCCACTAATCAACATTATGGACAGGTTCACCACAAACCTAATTAAAACTCCGCCAGAGACCGGCACATCACTGCAACTGTTGTACGGCCGTAAAACCGCGTTCGACAACATGGAAATGCAAGCACCGCAACAGGCACTGGCCAGCGCCAGCCGCGAGTGCCTGCGCATGGCTGACTTTATCGAGCTTATGTTGCAGCCCATCATGCAGTTTTATGAACAATACGATAAACCACTGGCCGATGAAGTTCTGGACCTTGAGTTAATTGTTAATAAAATGCATTCAGACATTAAACTGTATGTTGCCGAGATTGACGATCAAGCGCTTTCTGATTCAGAGCGGGAACGAAAGCTTGCGCTGATCAATTTTGCCATTAACACTGAGTCGGTTGGCGACGTCATTGCCAAAAATCTGCTTAGCTTGGCTGAAAAAAAGAGCCGCGAATGCCTGACCTTTTCTCCCCAAGGCTGGAGCGAACTAATGCAACTGCATGAACAGGTAATTGCCAATATGCACTTATCTCTCAACACGCTTATCTCTGGTGATTTAGACTCTGCCCGGCAATTGATCTCTGAAAAAGACCGGATGCGTAAGCAGGAACGCAGCAGCAATCTGCAACATGTGCGACGTTTGCAATCCGGTGCGCCCGACAGCATCGAAACCAGTGACATGCACCTTGAGACGCTCAGCGCACTGCGACAGATCAACTCCTTGTTTGCGGCCGTCGCCTACCCTATCCTAACTAAACACGGAGACCTTTTAGACAGCCGGCTTGCGACACGCACAAACAAGTAGCGCTTTAAACAAAAGCTTATTTCCCCTCGTCTACAATCGCTAACTTGCGACTATTAGACAATATTTCAACTTAAAACTGTCGAATCTCGCCGGTTAATTGAAGACAGGTGTCTTTTTTGCTTTAGCTTCGTATTACGTCGGTTGACGTGCAAAGAATTGCGAGCATGAGCAAAATACCCTTTTTACTGATTACCGGAATCTGTGCAACGTTGGGCACTTCTTTAAGCGCGTCAGCAGAAGAAGTGTTTCGCTCGATCAGCGATGATGGCACCGTTGAATTCAGCGATCGCAGCAGCAAATCATCAAGCTCTTTTCAGATAAGCAATTCGGTCGTTGTCACCAGTCCGCCTAATTCAATCGACCTAAGCAACTTCTATGAAGATCCTGAAGCAGTGGCAGTCGCTGAAGCTCCATCAACCACCGGGTACACGGACCTTCAAATACTGACACCAGCCAATAATGAAGGCGGCTGGATTGATGGAGATGTGCAAGTTAAAGTGGCACTGGATCCTCAACTCGAGACTGAGCATGAGTTAGTGATACAACTTGATGGTACTGAACTCACTGCTGGCAAACAGCTCAATTACGCCCTGCCGGATGTCCATAGGGGTTCACATACGCTGCAAGTATCGGTTCGCAACAAAACCGATGGCGCTATTCTGAACACCGACACGGTAAATTTTCAGGTACACCGGCGAAGCGCCAGAAACACTAACACCCAGATGCTTCACCCAAGCCTGCGGACAGAACCGCCTGTTGATCCATCTAACATCGATGAAATTCTAGCAGAGTAGATGCCCTACAGACTAAACAGGCATTCTGGATTCAACCATTCCTGAATACCAGCTTGCGCCAAACGGAATAGCCTCGTCATCAAAGTTATAGGCCGGATGATGACAGGTCGCGGTGTCACCATTACCCAGAAAGATATAAGCACCGGGCCTTTCTTCTAACATGTAGCTGAAGTCTTCAGCAGGCATAATGGGATCAACTTCGTCATCCACATGGCTGGTGATATCACGGGCAACCGCCGCCGCATACACTGTGTTTTGCGGGGTATTGATCGTGACGGGATAACCCGCTTGCCAGAGTATCTCGGCCTTAGCACCTAATGCCATAGCGGTGCCCTCGGCAACTTCCCGGACCCTCTGCTCGGCAAATTTTCTATACTCCGGATCAAGGGTTCGAACCGTACCTTGCATACGAACCTCATGAGCAATGACATTGCTCGCCGCGCTATCGGTGTGAAAGGTACCGACCGTCAACACAACACGCTTTAGCGGATTAACATTACGTGCAACAATCGTCTGCAGAGACACCAGAATTTGTGCGGCAACCAACGTAGTATCAACCGCTTCATGAGGCATTGCCGCATGCCCTCCCTTACCTGTCACGATAATTTCGAACTCATCTGAAGAGGCCAGCAACGGACCGGATCTGATCGCAAAGTGACCTACCGGTATCCCCGGCATATTATGCATACCGTAAATTTCCTGAATACCAAACCGATCCATTAAGCCATCGCGGCACATTTCAAGCCCACCCGCCCCACCTTCTTCAGCCGGCTGGAAAACCACCACCGCACTGCCATTGTAATTTCGAGTTTCAGCTAAGTACTTTGCAGCCCCCAGTAACATTGAGGTATGACCATCATGCCCGCAAGCGTGCATCATCCCTTCGGTTTGTGACGCATAGTCTAGTCCGGTAATTTCATGAATCGGCAGTGCATCCATGTCTGCGCGCAAACCGATTACTTTGTTACTGCTGGTCTGTTGACCATGTATAACACCCACCACACCAGTCTTGCCAATTCCCTCTACAACCTCGTCACAGCCAAACTCTCGTAATAACTCTGCAACACGCGCAGCGGTGCGATGTACCTCAAAGAGCAACTCTGGATGCGCATGGAAATCCCGCCGCCACTCGGTGATCTCTTGATGTAAGTCAGCGTATCGATTTTTAACAGGCACAACGCAATCTCTTTAAACATAAAATGATCAAGCTAAAGAGTAACACTGGCCAAACCTCAATAACACTAACGAAAACTCAGCGATACAACCATAACCTAGGCGGCAGTGACATCTGCTTGAGCATTACTCAATAATAGTAAATCTAATCCCCGAGCGATATCAGCCTTGATGTCATCAACCCCTTCAAGGCCAACTGCTACTCGAATCAAAGATTGTTGAATACCCGCTATATCGCGCTCTTCATCGGATAGTCGCCCGTGAGTGGTTGTCGCCGGGTGCGTTATTGTCGATTTAGCATCCCCTAGATTTGCAGTAATCGACACCATTTGTGTATTGTCGATCACCTGCCATGCCTGTTCACGACTGCCCTTGACTTCAAATGATACGATCCCCCCGAAGCCGCTTTGTTGCCGCTTACATAACTCATGCTGAGGATGATCATGCAGACCTGGATAATAAACCTTTGCAACCGCCGGATGCTGAACCAGCCATTGCGCAATTTCAAGCGCACTTTGAACATGCCGCTGCATTCGCAAATCCAGTGTTTCAAGACCTTTTAAAAACACCCAAGCATTAAATGCACTCATGGTAGGACCCCCTGTCCGCAGAAACCCGTAGACATCTTCACCTACCAGCTTTTTGTCGCCCACAACTGCACCACCTACACATCGCCCCTGACCATCAATAAATTTGGTCGCTGAATGAATCACTACGTGGGCGCCAAGCTCCAACGGCTTTTGTAATGCTGGCGTACAAAAACAGTTATCCACCACCAACAACGCATTATTTTCATTTGCCAGCTCAGCCAATGCTCTAATGTCTGCGATTTGCGTTAGTGGATTAGAGGGCGTTTCAACAAACAACATACGTGTTTGAGGCGTTATTTTTTTGCGCCAGTCATCAAGGTTATCAATTTGCGCAAAGTCTACCGGGTTACCCATTCGGGTCAGGTACTTTTTAAAAAACTGAGATGTTGACCCAAATAATCCAGTGGATGCGACCACTTGCTCACCCGGCTTAAGTAAAGCCACACACGCTGCCATTATTGCGGCCATTCCCGAAGAAGTGGCAACACAAGATTCTCCTCCCTCCAGCGCGGCTAAGCGCTGCTCAAATGTTCGCACGGTTGGATTAGTAAACCGCGAGTAAACATTGCCGGGGGCGTTGTCTTGAAACCGGCTGGCGGCTTGCGCTGCGTTTTCAAATACAAAACTGGAGGTTGTAAATATCGCTTCCGAGTGCTCACCTTCCAACGTACGCTGGTGGCCTGCTCGCACTGCATTGGTTGCAAAGTTCGTTGAATTAGTTTCTGTCACAACAATAGCCCGCTCTAATTAAAGTAGATGTGGCGAGATCTGAAACTTGCGGCACTTGTAGCGCTTGGAAGGAGTAACTGGCCGTGAATGACTAACAGGTAGCGGGCCGATGCTCTCTTTAGCTGTATTTTTCAAGCGCCCGCAAGCTGATTCAAATCGGCGCACTACAATTATGCATTTTACCTTTTCTGTGTCAAGACTTGACTACAATGACGGCAAACACTAATGAGCGCGGCTAGGTAAACTACAATGAAGCAGTTAACTCTGCGATGTTGTGACAAACAAGCACTACCGTTGTTTCATCCACACGATCAAACAGGTCAATAACATCATCATTAACCATGCGTACGCAGCCATGCGATACAGGCGCACCTATCAACTGCTCCTGGGCAGTTCCATGAATATAAATATAACGCGAATACGAATCAACATTGCCACCCGCATTGACGCCCGGCTGCAAACCCGTCAACCAAAGTATTCGGCTAGTGATTAAATCATCGTTCTGTGCTGAGGATAATAACGGCGCAAGCCCAACCGCACGACGGCCTTTAAATACAGTACCTAGCGGTTGATTATCACCTATTTTTTCCGCAATCCTGTGCCAACCAAGCGGAGTACAACCAGAATTTTCTCGGCACCCTGCCCCGTTCGTGGCGGTCGATATTTGAAAGGTTCGCTTCAAATTGCCACGTTCAATGAATCGCAATGACTGACTGGCGATATCAATAAGCAGCAAGCAGGTAGCATCAAGGGTCGCCGGCAAAGCAGGTGCAGAAAATAAAAGATCCTCATCACTCTCAGCAAGTAATGAGTAGCTGATACCAAGCCCGTCAAGCAGCTTGCTATTCCATTCCAACGTCAACAAACGCTTCATCCGTTGGCGCTTTTTTCGCAGCGTCTGCTCGCCTTAGCTCAAGCCAACTTAAGTACTTGGAATCTACATCCCCCGTCACATAGTGGCCGTTGAAACAGCTGGTTTCAAAGTTAGTCAGGTCAGGGTTAAGCTCACGAACTGACGAGATAAGATCATCAAGGTCCTGATAGATTAGCCCATCAGCACCGATAGCCTCGCAAATTTCGGAAACACTCCGATCATGAGCAATTAGCTCATTGGCGGCAGGCATATCAATACCATACACATTGGGATAACTCACCGGCGGCGCCGCCGATGCCATATAGACTTTCTTAGCGCCAGCCTCCCGTGCCATTTCTATAATTTGCTCAGAGGTGGTCCCCCTGACAATGGAGTCATCAACAAGCAATACATTAAGGCCGTGAAACTCAGATTCAATCGGATTGAGCTTTTGTCGCACAGACTTACGCCTCAGGGTCTGGCCGGGCATAATAAAGGTACGACCGATATAGCGATTTTTAACAAAACCTTCGCGATAAGTAATACCCAGATCCATGGCCAATTCCAGTGCCGACGTACGGCTGGTATCTGGAATAGGAATGACAACATCGATGTCGTGATCGGGCCAGTCTTTGCGAATTTTATTGGCAAGCTTACGCCCCATGACCAGACGCGAGGAATAAACCGATACATTATCAATAACGGAGTCTGGTCGAGCAAAATAGACGTATTCAAATATGCACGGAGTCAATGATTGTTGAGTCGCACATTGATGACTATGAAGTACGCCATCCTTGGTGATATACATCGCTTCACCTGGCCGCAAATCACGCACGGGTTCGTAACCAAGCCCGGTCAGCGCCACACTTTCTGAAGCAAAGATATACTCTGTTCCATTGTCCGATTCACGCTTCCCTAAAATAACGGGGCGTATACCAAAGGGATCACGGAACGCTATCACACCGCGACCCACCAACATGGCGACTACAGCGTAGCTACCCTTACAGCGCTCATGCACCGCAGAAACCGCAGAAAACAAATGCTCGGGTTCCAGCTTTAATGATTTCGCCACACCCTGCAACTCATGGGCAAACACGTTAAGCAATACTTCACTGTCAGAGCTGGTATTTATATGACGACGATCAGAGCGATAGAGCTCACTCTGCAGATCTTCAGCGTTAGTCAGATTGCCGTTGTGAGCCAGCACTATTCCGAACGGAGAGTTCACATAAAACGGCTGTGATTCAGCAGAATCTTTTGAGCTCCCTGCGGTCGGATAGCGCAAATGGCCAACCCCCATATTACCGCGAAGCCTTAGCATATGCTCGGTGCGAAAAACCTCCTTAACCAGCCCTGGCGCTTTTCGTACAAAGAGCTTGCGATCTTCACAAGTGGCAATGCCCGCTGCGTCCTGCCCGCGGTGCTGCAGAAGTGTAAGTCCGTCGTAGAGTTTGTGGTTTACCGGTTCACAGCCGACAATCCCAATTATCCCGCACATTCAGGTAATCGTCCCAACAAGAATAAACGCGAATTGTAAACGGTTTAGGTCACCGTTACCTACGAATGTTTCATGCGCCGAAAATGCTGTCACAAGCGGCGGATTGCCCAACAGCTAAGTAGTTGTCCGGGAACATTGAATTCCCTAACGAAGATCAATTATTTGCCTCGTTTGAGTCAGATATTTCTGATCGATTGAGGCGAATAGTTGTTCTTCATTTAACCAAATCGATCGCACTACCTGGCTAAAGATCACCTCCGCAGTAGATCTTCTTCGACAGCTACCGGGAGCCTCAGCTCCTGCCTAGGTAAAGCAGTTTAGACCTCAGCGGCCTTAAACCACTTTGAAAAGCTGGGTGGCAATCGGTTCTGGATCATTTTGGATACTTTCAACACTGGCGGCAAAATCTTCGACTCATTCCACCACTTTTCCTGTGGAATCGACGGGTTTGAAGTTGCCAGCAGCGCCACAATAGCCACCAGCAGCACACCGCGCACAACACCGATAAGCACCCCGAGGATGCGGTCTGCAAGGCCCAGGCCGGTAGCGCCCAGAATTTTGCGTATCATAAAACTGAGAATACCCCCGATTACCATGGCTCCAATAAAAAGCGTACCGGCACTAATAAACCATCGCGCAGACGGGCTTTCGACCGTAGAGGGTAAAAAAGCCATAAATTGCTCGGTATAATTGAACGGCAACCATAGCGCGATCGCCCAAGTAGCCAGCGAAAAAAATTCACTGAAAAAGCCACGATACAAGCTCAGCAAGCTGGATAGTCCGACCACCACAAGGATGATCAGATCAAGAGTATTGAGGGTCATGGATTAAATCTCTGCTTCTTATAGCTATTGTAGCAGTAGAGCACTAGTTACGCGTAACCATGATGCTATCTACACGGTAGCTGCGATCAATTCGGTTTTTTAACGCCAATGCATCTATCTGGCTACTAATGGGCCCGGCAAACACCCGGAATATCGCCCGTTTCTTGCCATCAATCCGATTTATATAGGCGGGCAGATTATCTCGTTGTAAACGATTCAGCAGCTTAAGCGCGTTATCACCCTTGATAAAGCTCGCCACCTGTATATTGAAACCAACCGCCACCTCCCGACTAGCGACCGTCGTCGCAGGGTTAGCGGCCGTAGCGACCGGTACTGACTGACTTACCTCACTGAGGGCCGGAACCCCACCTTGATCACTCTCCGTCACCGGCGCGGCAGCCAACGCCGCTGGCGGGGCTGCAAGCGTAATTTCCGGTAAATCTTCAAGTGTCGGGGCCTCTGGCAACGGCTGGCGCGATGAAAAAGACCTTTCAGCGATTGGTCTTTCAGGCTGCACCGGAAAAGTGTCTGCGTATTCGTATTCACGCTGTGAGCCGGCACCATTAAGCACAAACGGCAAAACAATAACCGCGATCGCCAACAATACTGCAGCGCCAATCAGCCTAGCCAGCAATTGCTCGTCTTTGTATTCTTTTCGTCCCTGAGTAAGCAGCGGTGATTCACTCATGTGGTTTGATACCCGCGATAGTCATTTTGCTGATAGTGTCCACTTGATAAAAAGATTACCGGCTGGCTTTTAGGTGTTCCAGTACAGGGCCCACCATATGAAATGAGCCAAACACAACCACACGGCTGCCGACCTGCAATTGTGCAACAGCCGCATCGAATGCCTGTATTACCGAAGCGAAAACCTCTGCACGAGCATCGGTCTCAGTGGCCACTAACTGCATTAATGCCGTCGCATCAAATGCCCGGGGATAATCAATTTGCCCGATAAACCATTGGTCAACAACAGAAGCCAGTTCATTCACAATAGCCGTAGCGTCTTTATCCTGCATGCAGGAGAACACGGCAACTGTTGGCCCATCGACTGGATTGTCAGTTAGAAAGTCAGCTAACAATGCAGCGGCGGCACGATTGTGAGCCACATCAAGAAGGACAACGAGCGACTGGTAATCAAAGTATTGCATGCGCCCGTCAATCGAAACCTGTTGCACCGCGGTAGCAAGAGCCGACTGTGGAGGCAAGCTACCTAAAAGCTCGCTGCACGCACAAATAGCTACCGCCGCGTTGTTGATCGCCCATGCCGCTTGTATTGCCGGCATCGGTAATTCAGCGGTGCCGTGAGGCCCTTGAAAAGTCCACTGCCGGTCAGACACTGTCGCTGAAAAGTCCTTGTTGGCAAGTAACAGCCTTGCGTCAGTTGCACTGGCATGTTCAGCAATCGTGGCCGGAGGGTTTTTCTCTCCACACACCAGAGCGCATCCTTGTCGAGCAACTCCGGCCTTCTCGTAACCAATTGAATTACGATCGTCGCCCAGCCAATCCGTATGGTCAATGCCAATTGATGTAATACAAGCCACATCGCTGTCCCAGGCATTTACTGCATCAAGGCGACCACCTAGCCCGACTTCCAGCACGGCAATATCGACAGCACTTTTTTTAAAGCAAACCATTGCTGCAAGCGTGGTGAATTCAAAATAGGTGAGTGGCGTACCCCCTCGACACCAATCGATATGGGCAAATGCTGCGCACAACTCCGCTTCACTTGCACGCACGTTATTGATCATAATTCTTTCGTTAAAATCAATAAAGTGCGGCGACGTATACACGCCAACAGACATCCCCATCGCTTGGAGTATGGAGGCAGAATAGGCAACCGTGGATCCTTTGCCGTTGGTTCCAGCCACCGTGATAATTCGACACTCCGGGTTATCCAACCCGGCCTTAACGCTAACTTCCTGTATGCGCTCCAACCCAAGCTCGATTCGATCCGGCTGCAATTGCTCCAGCCGCTCTAACCACTTATCAAGGGAAATATCAGTCTGCAACGGGCTCTGCCACTGACTCTACCGGCGTTACTGTGTCGGTGGGAGTTTGGCGGCCACTTAGCTGCGCGATCAGTTGCGCCATTTTGTCACGCATCTCACGACGATCGACAATCATATCGATGGCGCCGTGCTCAAGCAGGAACTCAGATCGCTGAAAACCCGAAGGCAGTTTCTCACCCACTGTTTGCTCTATAACCCGTGGACCTGCAAATCCAATCAGTGCACGTGGCTCAGCCATGATGATATCTCCAAGCATTGCAAAGCTTGCTGAAACACCTCCCATGGTCGGGTCAGTCAGCACAGAGATATAGGGTATGCCCCGCCGTGATAATCGCGCTAGAGCAGCACTCGTTTTAGCCATCTGCATAAGAGACACCAAGGCCTCCTGCATACGAGCACCACCCGATGCCGAAAAGCATATTAAGGTGGCATTGTGCTGCAGTGCGGCTTCAGCGGCACGCGCAAATTTCTCACCCACTACCGCCCCCATCGAACCGGCCATGAACTCGAACTCAAACGCAGCGGCAACCACCGGCAATCCCTTGATAGAGCCTTGCATCACAATCAACGCGTCTTTTTCTTCGGTTGCCTTCATAGCCTGGGTTAAGCGATCCTTGTACTTTTTGCTGTCACGAAACTTCAGCTTATCAATAGACTCGATGCCCGCGCCTATTTCAACCCGCGAATCAAGATCCAGCAGCTGCTCCAAACGGTTTCTGGCTCGAATTCGACGATGGTGACCACAGCGCGGACACACATTCTGATTGCGCTCGATGTCTGCACCGTAGAGTACGTTAGTGCAGCTATCGCACTTTACCCATAATCCTTCAGGCACTGACCCGCGATTACGGCTATCAGTGCGCACCCGTGAGGGCATTAATTTATCAAACCAGTTCATTCGATTTCTTGCCTTGCTTTAAACCACTTCAGTTACAACAACTCGTACCACACCACCGCTGGCAATCGGTTATTAACGCGTGTCTGGTTGCTGATTAAATTGACCATCAGCTGCTTTTACCTCACCGATAAATCGTCGCATTAAGTCAGTGTCTTTTATCCCTTTGGCTGATTCTACACCACTGCTTACATCAACCGCACAAGGGCGCACAGCCAAAACCGCCTCTCTAACGTTATCGACATCAAGGCCGCCAGCCAGCACCAGTGGAACATTGGTATCGACTGGAATCAAAGACCAATCAAATACATCGCCGCTGCCACCTGCCGCGCCTGCCGCATTACTGTCTAGCAGAAACCCCCTTGCTCCGTCATAGTTAGCACAATATTCACGTACATTGACGGTGGATTTCATCGACACTGATTTCATCCAGGGCCGATTAAACGATTGACAGAATTCTCTGGATTCAGTGCCATGGAACTGCAACAAAGAAACAGGGATCTCGGCCAACACACTCTCAATAGCCGCACGTTCTGCATTTAAAAACAACGCGGTTAAAACAGTAAAAGGCGGTACTGCTGCCGCAATTGCCTTAGCCTGGTTAATCGTTATGTTTCGGGGACTAGGAGGGTAAAAGACTAAACCCAACGAGTCTGCTCCAAGCTCGACGGCTTGCGCCGCATCTGCAGATTTAGTAAATCCACAAATTTTTATCTGTGTCCGCATATCATTTTTAGCGCTAAATTCAGACCCAGAACCATACCATAAACAGACCGGATATTGACCACAGTCTCACGCTTGCGGCCTCACTCAACTACCGGTAAAAGCACCATCAGGTAAACTGGCGCGCCAATCCGGGACGCCAAACTCGGGCGGATAATCAGGACCCATAAAATACAGCCCGTGCGGCACCGCCGTCATCCCCGCCTGTGTTCTATCACGCGCCACTAACACCTCTTCCAGCCATGAGACTGGTGCTTGTCCGCCACCAACTCGCAGCAAGCTGCCAACGATAATACGAATCATATTGTGTAAAAACGCATTGCCGATCACTTCTACCTGAAGGTGCTGATTGCTGCGCTGCACAGTGACCGCACTTATCGCCCGTACTGCATGCTTCGCCTGACAGCTAGCCGCACGAAAACTGGTGAAATCATGTTCGCCAACAAGGCATTGCGCCGCTTGGTGCATTAGACAGGCATTAAGAGGTTGATAAATCACCGCTGCTCTTTTATGCATTAAAGCAGAGCGCGAGGTTCGATTTAAAATAAGGTAGCGATAGCTTCGTTCAACGGTGCTATGTCGGGCGTGAAAATCGTCAGTGACGCGAGTTGCTGATCGAATGGAAATAGTAGCAGGCAGTTTAGCATTAACCCCCAATACCCAGGCCTTATTTTCACGCTGACGGTCTGTTTCAAAATGAGCGCACTGTGCATAGGCATGAACACCGGCATCGGTACGGCCACTGGCAGTGATCACTATTTCTTCATCAGCAACCGCACTCAGTGCCTTTTCAACCTCTTCTTGAACCGTGCGGCTGTGGTGCTGTCGCTGCCAACCACTATACGCGGTGCCATCATATTCGATTGCGAGAGCAAACTTGGTCATAAGGCGGTCTGATAATCTTCAATGTGCAAAAAAAAGGGGCCCTGAAACAGGCCCCTTTTTAATTCACTTTAAAACGAACCCTGCATGCCGAAGCTTACAAGGAACAGCCTGATCAGGTCAGATTTTTTAACAGATCAGACGCCTCTTGCTGTTGCGCCGCATTGCCGTTAGCCACAATGTCTTTTAATGCATTGGCGGCACTGTCAGGATCACCCATGTCGATATAGGCCTTGGCCAGATCAAGCATAGTTTCCATCTCGTTCGAGTCGGCGCTGAGGCTGTCAGGAAGATCCAGATCAGACTCCAAGCCACTGCGAACACCCGAGGTAACATCACCAAGAGAGTTCAAGTCAGCGTCATCAAGGGTCAAGTTATCAAGCGTTGAGTCCCCGTCGGGATTAGTCAGGTCAAGCGACCCCAGATCCAGCCCCGACATTTGATCGCCCGCTATCTCTTCAAGATTCAATGTACCGTCATCATCAAGAGCTGCAAGGTCCACTTCATCAAGACTGATATCGTCAAGATCATCAAAGCCAAAGGTGTCATCTGCCCGACTGAAGTC
>JALZUX010000471.1 GCA_023301405.1 Granulosicoccaceae bacterium
TTCTGGCTTTGTGCTTGTTAGATGGCAAAAAAATGACTTTGGCGGGGGCTTGGATACTGTTGGGACCGTAGGGCATATTGCTGCAAAGATAGAACAAATCTGTAGGAAAGGTTACGTTACAATCTCAGCGGTTACAGCTGGATTGATCCAAGAATATACCAAGCTTACAAAAGTTGATTATCAGACACCAGAAGTTATCTCCGCCGGGGCAGGGCAGCTTTACCAAATTTCATCAATGGAGGCTACTTCAGATACCGAGCTCAAATTGTTAGGTAGGGCGCATATGCCAATTTTCGGACGAGATCGTGAACTCGCTAAATTAGAGAAGTTTTTAGTGAGGTCGGAAAACGAAACACGAAACACGTTATCAATAGTTGGTCCTGCTGGAATAGGGAAGACTAGAATGGTGCGGGAAATTGCGACTTGGGCCTATCAAAATAACTTTCGCGTAGAAAATGCTGGCGGCATTGTTGTGTTTAAAGACTCGCCATTTTTTTTAATTCGAAATTTATTAAAGAGGTTATTAGGTATTAATGTAGATGAGGTTTCTCAACAGGACATCGTCGTCTTATTGCAAGGTCTAAATTTAAGTCAAAACCAAGTCACAGGTTTTACTAGCCTTTTATCCTCCGACCGTCAAAGATGGATAGATTGGGATTTGCCTACAGATGAAAAAATTAAGGCTATCCAAACAAGCACCGTCGTTTTATTGCAAAAAATCTGCATGCATGATCCATTACTTCTTCTTATAGAAGACCTGCATGATACAGATTCAGAAAGCCTTCAAGTCCTAGAATATCTTAGTCTGAATTGTACTGATATTCCATTTTCAATCATCGTTACAATGCGGCCAACAGGTATTGGAGATTCGGGGTGGGATATTGAAATAGATCTTCCGTTAAAGCCTCTTTCCCAGAAGGCTTCATATAGTCTCGCCCAGGCCTATTGTGATGCCAATTTAGTCAAGGAAAACCCTGGTTTATTAGGGGGTATTTTAGAACGGTGTGAAGGGAACCCTCTCGCTTTGCTAGAATTCTCAAAAATTTTGAGGCGTGCTAACTTGGAAACTGGAGCGCGGGACCTTCCCCTTGCTTTGGAACCATTACTGCGTCAAAAATTGGATGCTTTATCAGACGAAGAAAAAAACCTAGTTGAGCATGCTAGCGTTTTGGGGGGGGAATTAAACCTGAAAGACCTTCGAACGTGCACGGGTATCAACAAGCAAGTCATAGAACCCTTAGTGGAAAGACTTATTAGTAGAAAACTATTTTTTTATAAAGGAAGTGATAGCCTTGCCTTCGAGCACCATCTTTTTCAAGAAGTCACATATAAAAGTCTACTTAGAGAAAGACGTCGAGAATTACATTCAAAAACTTATCATGCGTTAAAGTGCCGACAAACTTTCGAACCTCAAATCCTTGCTTATCATGCGGCAGAATCAAATCAATCTGAGTTAGCATTGAAGCATTTGTGGGAAGCCTGCAATAACGCCATTGCCCAATCCGCTGCGCGAACAGTACGTAGCCTCTATTATAGGGCAGTAATATTGTGCGAACGAATTGGTCCATCTGCTAAATGCCGGAAAATAAAATTTGCGCTAAAAACATTCGATGCTTTCCACCAACTAACTTGGGAAAGCGAACACTTAGATGTTTACGAGAAGGCAATAGAACAATTTTCTTCTAAATTATTACCTGAAGAGGTTGCTTTGGTCACCTGTAATTTAGCAGTCATTCAATGGATTGGGGGCTCCACGGTCAGGGCTAATAAGACAGCAAAGCAGGCTTACAATATTGCGCTTAAACTAAACTACGTCCCTTTGATCTGTTATGCTGAATTTATATTAGCCAATACAGAGTATTCTACAGGTCAAGTTCGGCAGGCCGTTAGTCGCCTGAAAAAGACAACCCAACGATTTAAGACAGAAAAAAGAGCAACACGATTTGGTCAGACAATCATTCTACCGAGCGTTATGTATCGCGCGTTTGCAAGTTGGTACTGCGTTGACTTAGGGGAGTTCGAAGAGGCGAAGCAATTATGGGCTACCGCCAATAGAATTGCTGAAATTGAAGATCATGAATACTCAAAAGCAATTTGCGGTATGGCTCTCGGATATCGTAAATATCGTATGGGAGAATTTGAGAATGCTGCTAATATTTTAGAAAAGGTATATAAATCCTGTTTAGAAAACTCTTATCTTGGTATCGCCCCTATGATAGCGGGTTGGGCTTGCTTGTCATATATCGATTGTAACAATCTTGTTGCAGCCGAGGAAATCTTAAACCGAGAGCTATCATCTGGCCGTATTAATCGTGTAAAAAATTCCTGCAAGTATTATGTGATAGCTGCCAAAGCGCGGCTATTGGCAGTTCAGGGCGATATTTCGAGAGCGGAAACATGGTTGAAGCGCGCCTTGCAAACGGCTCGGGTAAGTAGTGATAAAGTACATCAAGCCTATGCCCATTTTGAAATTGGTCGGCATAATGAATTTGCACTCAAGCAGAATTCGACAGCAATTGACCAATATCAGATTGCCTTAGAACTATCTTATGAAACAGAGATGACGACATTGGAGGCATTGTGTCTGCATAGAATTGCCGCTTTGAGTAAATAAAAAAAGGGTGAGTAATCACACTTCTTCACAAATACTGTAAGGATAGTAGACTGTAAACTGGGTATGGGGCAATTTATGAAGAACGAAAAAAAAACGATTTATCAGGGCAAAACCTTACCAAAAAAGAATGTCTTGAATGCTATTGGGGATAAAATTTTCAGCGCGGAAGAAAATACGTGTGTTAAATACATACTTAAAGCATCACATAAAGAATCACAACGAAACATATTTTACCTCGGGCGCCACAAAGATGTAAT
Source organism: Granulosicoccaceae bacterium (assembly GCA_023301405.1). Lineage (GTDB taxonomy): Bacteria > Pseudomonadota > Gammaproteobacteria > Granulosicoccales > Granulosicoccaceae. Next base: position 2,872 of record JALZUX010000471.1, read on the forward strand.
GGCTATCCTAAAAGGGGAACATGCGGACAAGGTGGATATTTCCCAATTTGACGAATGTTTATCTACGGGCGTTGGAGAAGAGCGGTTTTTCCTTGGTGCCGAATCGGTGCAAAAATCAAAGCAATGGGAAATTTTGAAAGCCGCGTTTAGCCAAAGCCCCAAATTATCACGTGCTGATGAAGCCAAAAACTTTCAACGAAACGTAGATGAAGCTGTTTCAACTACATTGAAAGACCTACGCCAACGGCATGAACGCCTTGGCTGCTGGGACCGGATCAAGACTACCTTTGGAAAGCCCCCAAAGGTTGTGAAGATTAATGCTATAAAAGAATATGGATATGTTGTTCCTTTTCTTGCTTTGACACAGTTTGTAGGGCTTCAGATGCCCACAAGAGCGTCTTGGCAATTAAGAGCCTTTACTGCCCTTCGAAATTTTATACGTCCAGGCACGCTTCGGCTCAATTCTGAGCCTTTACGTTCTGCATCGCAAATGTTGATGTGGTCGCTATTTATTGTCGCTCATTTGTTTTCAAATGTTGGGAACAGAAACAAGCTTTTTAGAGTCCTATCACTCTGGGCATCAAGGCAATTTAGGCGACAAATTGATGAGAGTTTCAATGCGAAAATTTTGCCCTATGGTTCTCTTTTATACCGTTTAAAATTGGTTCGAAACAGCGAGTTTTCTACGATGTCAGATGCTGAGTACTTACGGCATGTTCGCGGTATTGTTATAGAAATAGTTGGTGCTGGGCAGATATTAACCGGAATATCATTTGCAAGAATATTAAGAGTTTTACACAATAAAGACAAAACTGTAAGTGAATTTTATAAACTTATCGTGCCTGAGGAAGCCTCCGAGGATAAAAAAAATTATGATATAATCGATGAAGCCCTAAGGCTCGATACAACAACGCAATCTGTCTATAGGGTTGCAAAGGATTACATTGTTATTGGTGGACAGTCTATTGCACCTAATGACTTAATTTGTTTGCTGATAGATAGGGCTTGCGTAGATGAATTAGTCTTTCCACAAGCGGAGACCTTCTCAGATTTTACGAGCAACGCACCAAAAAGGAATCGGGAGAATTATCTAACATTTGGGCCTCATGAGGCGGCAAGCCCGAATGTCTTTCAGCCCATAAATCATAGTCATCCTTGTTTTGGACAATATTGGGCTCGCTCTCTTTTGACTGCAATGTTTAAAGGTCTTCACGAACTACCAGGCATTAGTTTTAAAAACTCTGTAAAACCGATATTCAAAGACTTCGCAAACATCCCTGATACGGGACAGCTTGTCTATAGGCGTCCCAAGGCGGAAGCGCTGCAAACGATTGTGACCATATGTTCTGAAATTGCTATACCCTTAGGAAACGAAGGTCAGCCCGCGACGGTTCAGAAACTATTAGATGGCTTAGGCAACCCTGTTGCCCCAGATTTATCTGCCGAACTGCAAAAAATTGAAACGCTTCATTTTGTCAGTATGCATGTCATTGAGGGCGTTAATACCGAACCCGATTATTTATTGCTAGAGATAAGCGTCGATGGAGATGAGAGCTCCGCAATTGATGATATTCTGAACAATGATTTTTTTCGATTGAAACTCGAAGAAATTTATAAAGCCGCAGGATGTATTAGAAAAGATACCGAGCTTAGACGTCACTTAGGAGATCACTCTGTTGAGCTTAAGCAATCGCTATGGCCAAATTTTTTTAGTGGTCGATGGGTCAATGGGCTTGGATTTTCGGGTACAGATGGATTAACTTTAAAACGGATTAAAGCAGAACAAAAAATCGCGGATTTTGTCAGTTCGCAGCTCAGCGCTAAGGGGAAGTTCAAGGTTGACGGCGCTCCGCATAAAATTCTTAAAACCATTCGCCAAAAAGTTCTAACATATCCGAAACTGGAAGATGCACGTTGGGCCTTGCACGACTCAAAACCACCGCAATTCGCAGAAACACGCGATTCAGCCTGGAAGAAAACATGGGGAAAGGTAGAAGAAATTACGCGTTTATTTCCGCACGCATTTTTATTCTTTCTCGCTATTATTGGAGTCGTACTTTGGTCTGCAATTTGGGAGGTTTCATTCGCCGGAGAGAGCAGTTCCAAGCAGGCCCATCTATTTCCACCTGATGTAACAAGCTTGTTCTATGAACGGATAGATAAAACTAAGAAGGTAGACGTATATTTGAGTGCGATGCCACTTATATTTAATTGTTCAGTCGCACTGCTGCTGACCTTTATTTTGACATCATTATTTAAACCGCAACGAAAAACCGTTGCACTTAAGCAATCAGGATCCATGTTTCTTTTTATTGGTGTTTTTGCATTTTTACAGTTCCAGATAGTTTACCATAATTTCACGCAGAAGCTGCTCGTCATATTTGACGAGCAAACAGATTTAGATTGGCAGAATAGTAAATTAAGCAAATTGTTTGGTTTTGATAAACAACGATTAGACTGGTTACCCGAGAATGCTTTGGCAGGTGTTGCAATTGTTTTACTTGCAGGTTCATTAATCATCAGTCTCTTAGCGGTTTACAAGGCCTATATTGGCAAAAGAGGAATTAACAGAGGGTACGCGCCCTATGCTATTCTTTTTGGTTTGATGCTGCTGTTCGGAACCGTGGCAATCCAGCAATATGTTTTATTTAATAATAGTGATGTTAAGGTCGTAAACAGATTCTACACTGCTAAATTATCCGTATTATTACTATACCCGCTACTACTTTCTTCAATTCTAATAGGCAGTATATACGCGTTTAATAATAGTTTTCCTGACTATAAATTATCCCACTTTAATTCGCGTAAACGTTACTGGGTTTGGGGTAGTATTTTCTTTTTAGTTATTTTTTACACCTCATTTTTCGCAGCGCCCAATTCTGTTAATATCCATATATTTATAAATCAAATAATTCTTGCCGTAACTATGGTTGTGTTTTTTCCTCTTTTACTCGCAGTTTTATTGTGTTTTTTAACATTCTCATTTTGGCCGACGCTTTCAAGAAAGAAACAATTCGCCACGGTAAAGGCTCATTTGATTTGGTGGACATTTTCGGTTTCCGTTGCGCTCAATTTGACAAATGAACCCCGCGGATTTTTAAGTAAATTTTTGGCTAAACAGTTTGATATGGAGGTTGGACAACCCAATGCTTTAGGGCTTGTAAGAAAAAAAATGGCAGAGATATTTATTGCATTTGGTATAATGCTGCCTGTGCTTCTTATCTTTGGTGTATTTATTATATTACTATTATCGCGTCTATTAGCGCTATCAGAATCTAACAATAACCCACATGACTCTGATGCACAGCTGTCAAACATTGAAAAAATAATGCTAAAGGAGAATCAACCTGATTACGTGCAAAATCATATGATTAGCGTAACTCGCCTCATTCCAGAAAAGTTTAGGCGGTCCGTTACATTGCCCATGGCATTATCAATTATGGTTACAGCGACAAAAAAACAAAGAGCTCGACCCGGTTTTTTGGGAACAATTGGTACTGTTCACTTTGCGCGCTGGATTCATCTACCACGGACAAATAACTATATTTTTATGTCTAATTATGATGGCAGTTTTGAGAGCTATCTTGAGGATTTTATAACGAAATTTAAAGAGCCCTTAAATGGAGCCTGGAGCCATGGTGTTGGATACCCTAGGACAAAGGGTGTTTTTTATGAAGGGGCAGAAGACGGCGAACGCTTTATCCGTTGGGCGAGGGGGTCAATGCGACCGACACCGTTTTGGTATTCGGCTTATCCGAAGCTTACTGTCGAACAAATTCGTCGCAATGCCTTAATCCGGGATGGTTTAGCGCGTATTGAAAACCCTGGTGATGCTGAAGCTTGGCTAGATTTATTTGACTCTGTTACAAGGCCCGATCACGCACTTCAGACGGACCAAATTCAAAGCTTGGTCTTTGGCGGGGCTAAAAAATTAAAATATGGGTGTTGTCTCGTTGTTCAAAGAGATCAAGAGAATCTAGAAGCTCTTGATGAAAATACATTTAGTCACTGGTTAAACACTGTCCAGAAAAACATAACTTATGGTGATATAACGCCTGGGGATTCTAATTCATATTTGGCTCTTTCAAAAGAAGGTCTAAAACATGCGGGATTTTCTGATTTTTTCTCGTCTGATCGCCGCTGGACAGGATCTGAGGAGGCGACTGACGAACAACGTCCGACGAAGTTCTCTCCAGCATTTTCGTTAGGAATGAACAACCCATCAAGAGCACCTATCTTAGGAGATTTAGGCGTAAATGCTCCTATCAATTGGGAATGGGGAAAAAAAGAAAACCCGGCTCTGGCTGTACTTTTGATTTACGGGAAAACCAAAAAAGAGTTAACTAAATTAGTGAAAGACCGCAAGGCGGAGTTAACTCAAAATGGAATGTCGACCTACATGGTTGACTTTGATGACCCAGCGAATCCTGAACCCTTTGGGTTTAAAGATGGAATCTCCAACCCAATTCTGAAAGGAACCACTAGGGGAGCGAGAAATAAAGATTCAATTCACTTGGTGAATCCTGGAGAGGTCATTCTGGGGTATAAGGATAATCGTGGGTTCTTTCCGTCCTCCCCTCAGATAGAAAGCGTCAGAGACCATCATGATATTTTACCTGCAATTCCAAGAAGCCAACCCCAAAAATACCCTCTGTTTCAAGACAACACGTCTGATGCTTTACGCGATTTGGGCCGCAATGGATCCTATTTAGTTATTCGCCAACTCGAACAAGATGTTACGGCATTTAAAGAGACTACCAAGGGAATCGCCCGAGAAATGTTCAAGGGTGAATTTGAAAGCGGAAGTAAAAAGCGTAAAGAGAATGCAGTTCTAGCGGTTCAGGCGAAACTTATGGGACGATGGCAAGATGGCCGCCCCCTTGTCACCGCTCCTGTTAAATTAATACCTCTTCCGGATGGTAAAAAAAGACTTGTTAAAACTAAGCCCTATCCAACCAATATAAATTGGGAAGAAGCTGAACGGAGAGACAATGAGTTTTTGTTTGGGCGTGATGATCCTCAGGGGCATGCCTGTCCGTTCGGGTCACATATACGTCGAACATTTCCTCGAGATAGCTTAAATCCAGGTGAAGAGGCCGAGCTTGAGATTAGTAATCGACATAGGCTTTTAAGACGCGGACGCTCCTTTAAGGCAAGTGGTGGGCATAAACGTAAAGGTACGTTCTTTGTGTGCCTAAACGTGAATATTGAACGTCAATTTGAATTTGTGCAACAAACTTGGGTTAACGGGACGACATTCCACGGTCTTCGCAATGAGGTTGACCCTATTACAGCTCAGCACGACCTAGCTAATCAAAACTTTACCTTTCAAGTTCCTGGTCGAGATAAAAAAGTGAAATCATTACAATCGTTCGTGAAAATGCGCGGCGGAGGATATTTCTTTATGCCCGGACGAGACGCTTTGGAATTTATCGCGAAATATAAAACAGAATTGTGAGAAAATACACGGCGCAAGAATTAATAATAATATACATTTAAGCAGGAATTGAAAGTTTGAGAACAATAAGGTAGCTTACTTTGTAGTATAGCGAAGTGGATAGATTGTGACCAACGCCTTTAATGCTTTTGATTGCCGTGTTGTGAGTTGTTCGAGGTTGTCAGAATTGTCTAGGTTTAAGAAATACGCGGCAGGCGAGACTATTATTCATGAAGCCGAAGAAAACGACAACGTCTATTTTATTTTAGAAGGCCAAGTAAAGACAACTAATTTTTCCTCGAAAGGCCGGGAAGTCTGGCATAATGAATTGGGTCCAGGGAAAACCATTGGTGAAATGGCTGCCATTACTGGTCAGCCGCGAGTCTCTACCGTCATTGCACTTAAGGACACGCAGGTGGCGTTAATTGCCCGGCAGGATTTCTTTGCTCTTATTCGCCATGATACGAATATCGCTATATGGATCATGGAAGAACTTGCTTCACGTTTAAATATTGCGACACAAAAAGTCGTCGAACTTGTATCATTTAACATACCCTTTCGCGTGCGTTCTGAAATTCTAAAATTAAGCGAACCTTACAGAGGAAAAGACGAAGTAATAGAAATATCCCCTCTCCCAAACTTTTCAGAACTTGCACGAAGAATTAATACAGACCGAGAAAATGTTTCCCGAGAAATTTCGTATTTGATCAAAATAGGTGTTCTGAAGAAAACAAAAACAAGTCTAATTCTTTTAAATGAAACTTACCTCGTGGCATCAACGACATTTTAATAAATCATATACTCAACATGAAAATACATTTAGCCAAGCAAGGAGAGCAAGCTATGCTCTAAAAAGAAAGTGGGCAAAATTTCTTACATTGAACAAGAAGTTAAGAACTAATAAATTTGATATGAGCGTAGCTTATAATGTTCTTCCCGAAAGTTGGGGTGGCTGTCTTGACGGTGGGGGCGGAGCAGGTGGCTCTGTAAGAAGATTGCTCCCACTTGTAGCTTA
>JALZUX010000472.1 GCA_023301405.1 Granulosicoccaceae bacterium
GATTGCCTAAGGCTGTCTGAAAGCCTTTGCATTGGAAAAAACAAAGGCATTATCGGTATAAAAAAAGCGCCCATAAAGGGCGCTTTAAAAATCCTAAACTTAGTACGGTTTAGTAAGTTACGCGTACACCACCGAAGAAATATCTTCCCCGCGGGCTTGATGGGAAAGCCGTTTCAGTGATGAAAGGGTCCTCACCTGTGAAATTGTTTACCCCGCCATAGACAGTGATGTTTTCGTTCCATTCATAACTAGCATTAGCATCAAAGATGTAACTTTCATCAGAGAAGCCATTTGTTGGACCAAAGGTTGCTACGACGGATTGGATCTCGGCGCCTGTCAAGGTTTGTTTGCTTTGATAGCTACCTTGTACAGATCCTGAAAAAGGGCCGCGTTCAAGTGAAACAACCGCATTTCCAGACCATTTAGGACGATTGATTTCGCCTAGTTCTGGGTCTTCATTTGTTAGGTCAGTGGGATCAAAGAAATTACTAAGCTCAAGTTGGCGAGTGCCTACAAGTCGTAAACCAATATTGTTCTGGCCAATATCAAAGCTATAATTTGCTGCGAAATCAATACCACTTGCCTCAGCCCGGGCAAAATTGATCGTTGACTGTCTTAAGAAGTCAAACCCAAGGAATTGCGGAGAAGAAGCATCTCTGTTGCGTGTAAAATTCCCGCAAAATGCATTTGGAAATGTAGTTGCATCATAACACTGATCAACGATATCTTGAGCTGTAACCGCAGCAATGACATTGTCGATTTCGACATCCCAATAGTCGACGGTGATGGAAAGCCGATCAATAAAGGAAGGGCGGAAAACCCCGCCGATTGTTATCGTATCAGCCGTTTCCTGTTCGAGGTCGGGGTTACCACCTGAAACACCAGCAAAGCGGGCGGTTAGCGGATCAATAAAGCCAGTAGGAATTCCATCCGCGTTACAATTTGCTTGTCGCAACACGGGATCGACGGCAGTCGGAACAATGGCCGCATCACAAGGGTCAACAGGTCGAACAAAGATAGGTTGCTCTGGAGAAAATAGCTCTGTGATATTGGGAGCTCGAATAGCCTGTGAGACTGTTCCGCGAAATGATAAACTATCGTCAAGAGCCCAGCTGGCTCCCAATTTCCAAGTGGTCGCCAAGCCTAATGTTGAATAATCAGCGAATCTAACGGCACCATCCACGGTAAGGTCTTTAATGAGCGTCTTATCGGCTAAAAGAGGAATGCGAATTTCCCCGAAAAGATCTGTAACGCTATAGTCACCCTCGGAGTTAATAGTTCGCGATGTGCCGCCATTGAAACCAAGGGATTCATTGGCACTCACTGAGGAAATCAAATCACCAGCGGTAAAAGGCGTTCCTTCTGGTAAAATACCTTGCTCAAACGGGTTAATTGTATTGCTACTGGATTCTTCACGATACTCTATGCCTGCAGCAAACCCAATGGGGCCAGCAGGGAGCGTGAAGTACTCAGAGCTATCACCCGAGACAATTGCAGACAGAACTGTTTGCGTTAATTTTGCAGTATCAGTTACCGGCGTTGTCACAAAGTTAACAGCTTCTGGAGAGGCGCTAAATGTCCCGCCCAAAACATCTAATGGCTGACATTGTCCATCACCTGGCGTGAAAGAGAAAATGCCTTCGTCAAAAGCAGGAATTCCAAAAGGGGTTCCTGGAGGCGTTACACCGGGCTGTACATCAGAGCGGCAAATGGGACCGTTAGGGCCATCAATAACGTCAATAGCCGCGAAGAAACGGTCTAAAAGCAAATAATTTGCATCATTGCTATCCGCCGTGAATTCTCCATAATTTCCAGAAATTTCAAAATTAAGACTATTTTCACGGCCAAATTCGCCTTTTAGACCGCCAACAATTCTAAAGGTTTCACGATCTGTCGTGTCAAATTCGTTTGTGACCAAATCTCTAGGGTCACGATTGACAAAAAGCCCACCTGCATTATCCGCAGTTGTTCTTAAGACGTCGGGAATAAATGGATTTTCCGTTGAAATAGGGAGGAGGTCAAAAAAGCCATTTAATTCTGCGAAGGTGCTCGCCTGAGATGAGGAATATTTACCTTCGACAAAAACTTCTAGAGCAGGCGTTAAGTCATAAGAGGCATTCAAGTTCAGAGTGACTGTATCAACAGAAGGGAATAATGTATCTCCATTATGTGTTTGCGCGATACCATCTCCGCCAAATTGCTGCGTAAAACCACCGACAGTTCCATCAGCGAAAGGACGAATACTGCCGTCATCATTGACGACATGACACCCACCGACACCAAAATCTAGAAAATTTTGCCCAACCGATGATTCTTCACAATCTTCTATTCCATTATTATTTACATCAAGACCTGACGGACCAAAATCTTGGAAAGCAATAAGGCCTTGGCCAGAACTGATAGAAAATCTTGGGTCAGCCTGAAAGATGCGTGGTGGAGCATCTGGATCAGTTGAAGAATTAGGCTGATCGTCAGCTGTGTTATTATCGCGTGAAAAGTCTCTGTCTCCAAAAAACAATACACTATCTTCAATATAATCTACAGCAAGCGTGACATTACCCCGATCATTATCGAAGTTTTTACCCACAACGCCGCGAATGGAAAAGTTCTCTGCATCCCCTTGATCAGATATACCGCCGCGAACGTCAATATCTAAACCTTCAAAGTCGTCTTTCAAGACAAAGTTCACAACGCCGGTAACCGCATCAGAACCATAAATGGCAGAGGCACCGCCAGTCAAAACCTCAACACGTTCCACAAGAGCTTGAGGAATAGACCCAATATCAACCGCTTGAGAGCCTTCAAAACCTGAAACATGGCGTCGCCCATTTACGAGCGTGAGTGTTCTATTGGCACCTAAGCCCCGCAAGTTAAGCGCATTGGCGCCCGTTACTGAGTTTTCAGACGTAAGAGATGAAACAAGTGCGGGAACATCATTTACAATATCGGCAAGGCTAATTTCACCCGACAGTCGAAAATCATCTTCAGTCAAGGACTGAACCGGGATAGCTGATGATAAATTTGGATCAATTGGAATTCGAGACCCTGTGACGATGATTTCATCGACGTCTGAGTTGTCTTGCGCCGAGGCAGTGGTTGAAAAACCTGCAAACGCTACAGCCATAAGGCTGACTGAGCGGACGAGGCTTGACTTAATTGGAATTCGTGATGACATTTTAAACCCTTCAAATGCTTTTGTTACGGTTTGGTAAGGCCCAAATCGGACAGAGGCAACTCTGCAGGTCGGTTAAAATGGAAACTAAGGGCTAAAGGCCCAATTTTATCGCTGACTGTGGCAAAACTGCCATATTGCACAAGTTGAAGTCCTTACAGTTATACAACATAGCGAGAGTTCAATCTCCCAATTGCTCAAGACAGAAGCCAGATTGGCGTCGATTATAAAATTAGGTGGAAAGGTTGTGCGTTCGGTCGACGCAATCGCACCTTTTGACTCAGCTCAGAGAGCTTCCAGCGGTACGTAGTTGATATCAAACCCGAAACATCGCGGCGCGACAGCTTTTAAGGCAGCTTCCGTTCTGTAAAACTCGGGACAGCCAACGGCGAAGACTGCGACCCTTTGGCCATAGCGCAATCGTTCCGCATTAATGGGCGTACCCGTCTCATAG
>JALZUX010000473.1 GCA_023301405.1 Granulosicoccaceae bacterium
TACGTCCGTTGAGAGAAGCGTGGCGTCAACCAAGATTTTGCCGTCCGATTTGACACCACGCCGTAGTACACCGTGCTTTCGCACAGCCTCTGAAGTGTCTCACTTTTTCGTGGTTTAAACCCAGCACTCATCGGCACTTTACACCGATGCTCCCCAGTGCCAGGTTCTTTTTGTGTGCCCTTTGCCGCAAGCAAGTTGTTGTGTGTCGAAGCTGCGATCATGGTCAGCGCTATTGTACACAGGCGTGCTCACGTCAACGTCGCGGCGAACGCCAGCGAGAGGCCAAAGCCCGCTATGCAAACACCCGTGCCGGTAGGCATAACAACGCAGAACGCCAACGACGATATCGGGCACGTCTGCTTGATCACAATCCAGGTAATTCAAAAATAGTAACGGATCAGGGTTCCGCTCCCAACGGCCCTATAGATAACCTCGTGCTCGTTCATTTAGGAACGAACGATGAGCCAGTCAAACATCAACCCACAGAGATGCGTTGTTATCTCTGTCGCCAATACTGTGACCCGTTACTTCGTTCTGACTTTCTTCCATTCACCCAGCGTCACCAACGTTATTCCACCACCCAACACGACACGATTCCATGACTATCGATAAAGCCCTTGAAGCCAAAATCCTGCGTTTCCATCATGTGGAAGGCTGGGGGGTGCATACCATCGCGGTTCAGTTGGACGTGCATCACTCCACGGTAGATCGTGTGTTATCACTCGCCGGACTGCCCAAGATTGATCGAGCCACACGTCCCTCCATTCTGGATCCCTATCTGCCATTCATGGTTCAGATGCTTGAACAGTATCCAACGTTAAGTGCAGTGCGCCTGCTGGAGATGGCCCGCATACGCGGCTATCAAGGTGGCAGTAGCCACTTTCGGGCACGCGTTGCACAACTACGTCCACGCAAACTACCCGAAGCGTACTTGCGTCTGTCACTCATGCCGGGAGAGGTTGTTCAAGTCGACTGGGGTCACTTTGGTCACGTTCAAATCGGCCGGGCCAAGCGTCCGTTGATGGCTTTCGTGATGGTGCTCGGGTATAGCCGCCGTGTGTTCCTGCGTTTCTACCTAAATGCACGCACCGATAACTTTATCCGTGGACATGTCGATGCGTTCAATAGCTGGGGGGCTTGTGCCCGAGTGTGTTGGTACGACAATTTAAAGTCCGCAGTGCTTGAGCGTGACGGCACCGCCATTCGCTACAACCCTCAACTGATTGAACTGGCGGCACACTATCAGTTCGAACCACGTGCCATGAACGTTTACCGTGGCAATGAAAAAGGCCGTGTAGAAAGAGCGATTCGTTATATACGCGGAAACTTCTTTGCCGCACGCACATGGACTTCTATAGAGGACCTCAACGCACAAGCTGATCTGTGGTGTGCCGGTGTCAGTGATGACAGAGCGTGGCCACAAGATAACACGATCACTATTCGTGATGCCTTTGCACAGGAAAAACTCTCGTTACTGGCGTTACCGAATAATCCGTTTCTCACTGAAGAGCGACAGGAGGTGCGTGTGCCCAAAACGCCCTACGTCAGGTTCGATCTGAATGATTACTCGGTACCGCCAGTGCATGTGCGCACCACACTCACCGTTATGGCGTCACAGGAGACGGTACGCATTGTTGATGGCAGTGAAGAAATCGCACGCCACCCTCGCAGCTGGGATAAGGGACAGCAAGTGGAAGATGAGGCACACCTGGCGGCACTGACGAACGCTAAACGAGCCGCCACGAAGGAGCGAGGACAACATCGCTTGCGCGTTGCGGTTCCCAGTAGTGCTCTGTTATTGAAAGAGGCTGGTGAGCGTGGCTATAGCCTGCGATCTCTGGTGCGTGCACTGCAGCGTTTGCTTGATGAGTACGGCGCTGCAGAGATGGAACTTGCCTGCGCTGAGGCCCTGGAGCGTGGTGTGCCGCACGACAACGCGGTGCGTCAATCGCTTGAGCGCCGCCGCGAACAACAGCAGTTGCCGCCCGCGCTGGCTCTGGTCTTACCTGACAACGAACAAGCTCGCAATCTGACCGTACGAGCACACGCGCTGGCCGCCTACGACCAGATCAATCAACCCCGACCCACAACACAGGATACCTCCTCACATGACACCACCAACGATAACGACAACACCGGATCGTGACGAGCGTCACTCACTTCGTCTGCGGGCCGAGGCATTGAAGCTGCCGGGTCTGCTTGAACACTGGGGTGAACTCGACGACGAACAACTCAAGCAGTTGACGCAGTGGTTTAGCTGGGAAGAGCATGCCCGACGTCAACGGGGTCTCGAACGACGCCTGGGGGCCGCTCATCTGGGTCGATTCAAACCGATCAGTGACTTTGATTGGTCATGGCCTGCTCGCTGTGACAAGGGAGCGATCAATGAGTTGATGAATCTGGAGTTTATCGACAGTGCCACTAACGTTATTTTTGTCGGCCCTAACGGTGTCGGCAAATCCACCCTAGCTCAGAACCTGGCCTATCGTGCACTGTTGCAAGGCCATAGCGCCTTGTTCGTCACCGCCGCAAAGATGCTAGGTGATCTGACGGCACAAGATGGTGCAGCTGCTCTGCAACGTCGGCTGCGCGCTTATGCCCGTCCAGATGTCCTGGTGATCGACGAGCTTGGCTATCTTTCCTACAGCGATCGCCATGCAGATTTGTTATTTGAAATTGTCAACCGACGCTACGAACACAAGCCTATCGTAATTACGACCAATCGACCCTTTAGCGAATGGGGAGAAGTATTCCCAAACGCACCGTGCGTGGTATCGATCATAGATCGTCTGGTCCATCACTCAGAGATACAGTCGATCGATGCTGAATCGTATCGTATGCATGAAGCGACCGAGCGGGCCGGTAAAAAACGAGTACCTAAAAGCAAGGGGAAAAAGTCATGAGCTGGAAAGTGATCCGGCTCAACACCTGGTGGTCGGCTGAGGAGGCTTGCGCCATGCTGTCATTTATTGATGAACTGCGTGATCAGCTCTGGGAAACCCACGGTGATCGGATTACGGCTTATCGCCTCGCAGAACTGGATGCTCAAAAAGCTGATGACGCCCAGGGGAAATTGGATCTCGAAGTGCCTCTCGATTTCTAAATCATCACCCACACCACGGTGGCCTGATGGCCACCATCAGTTATTGATTCTTTCAGCGGCAAATACCCGCGCTTTTACACCGGCATTAACACTCCTAAACGCAGTAGTTCTGACTCTATAAACCCCCGCCTGTATTCAAATGATTGCCCCGTAAATTTATCTTCGCCGCATAAAAATGCTCGACGTACGC
>JALZUX010000474.1 GCA_023301405.1 Granulosicoccaceae bacterium
GCAAGCAGAGTGACGGGTATTTTCAGCCAGGTGGCACTGGCCAGCACCAGACCGATCTGCGCGGTATCAAGACCGGTTCGCCGCAACCATTCGGGCAGATAAACCAAACCGATACAAAGCACCCAGAACATCGCAGCGAACACAGCCGAGATCTGGTGCCCTGGCCCGAATACCCAACGTTTCAGCGCTGGTGGAGAGTGAGGGGTTCTATTAATTATTTGGCTACTGTAGACGCGCTGATGACAGAAACACTGTATCAGCGCAAATTAGTGATTATATCGCGGGCAAACGGTACTGACCTGCGCCAATATGCCGCGAGCGATTTCAAACTGCATTAAACACTCGTGCTCGGTATTTGATTCCATGTGCCTGAAAAGAGGGCGATGGAATTCAACCTCAATTCAATTGCAATACTCACCGGAGTCACCCGGCACAACCGCAGCAGATACTATTATTTCATCGTGTGTTCGCAATTAGAATGGCAGAATCACAAATTCTTGACGGACGCTGCTTGATATCACGGCGCTATTGTCACATGCTAGCAGAGGCTGAACCAGCATGAGGCTGTTTGTCCCACGCTCCGATCTTTCACGAGGATTTTCAATGAGCTTATCAATCAACAAATTTCTAAAACCTGCAATTTTTGGTGCCGCATCGTTGCTACTCGCAACAGCAGCCACTGCCGCTGATATCAGCCCTGCAGTGGTTTTCGATATGGGCGGAAAATTCGACAAATCATTCAATCAGGGCGTCTACGACGGTGTTGAGCGATTCAAGCAAGAGACCGGAATCGACTACCGTGAATTTGAAGTCACCAACGAAACCCAACGCGAACAAGCACTTCGGCGTATGGCACAACGCGGTGCCAACCCGGTTCTGGGTGTCGGTTTTGCTCAAGGGCCAGCGATGGAAAAAGTCGCCAAGGAATTCCCTAACACTAAATTTACCATCATCGATATGGTCGTTGACCTCCCCAATGTTCAGTCAGTAGTATTTAAAGAACACGAAGGCTCATTCCTGGTTGGCGCACTGGCGGCAATGGCCTCTGAAAATGCTAAGGTCGGTTTCATCGGCGGCATGGACATCCCTCTGATCCGTCGGTTTGCCTGTGGTTACGAGCAAGGCGCTAAGCACGTTAATGCAGATACTGAAGTTGTACAAAACATGACTGGTACAACCCCGGCCGCCTGGAACGATCCCGGTCGCGGCAGTGAGCTCAGCAAAGGCCAATTCGACCGTGGCGTCGATGTTATCTATGCCGCTGCCGGCGGCACTGGCGTTGGTGTTTATCAAGCCGCCAAAGATGCTGGTAAAATGGCTATCGGCGTTGACTCAAACCAAAACTATATGCAACCGGGCACCATGCTTACTTCTATGCTAAAGCGCGTAGACGTTGCTGCCTACAATGCCTTCAAGCAAGCCATGGACGACAGCTGGGAAAGCGGCATTCAGGTGTTAGGCCTGGCTGAAGCAGGCGTAGGCTGGGCACTTGATGAGCACAACGAGCCAATGATCACTGGCGAAATGAAAGACACCATTGATGAAATCTCAGCCAAAATTGTTTCCGGTGACATCAAAGTCCACGACTACACCAGCGACAACACTTGTACTTACTAGCAACACGATAACCCACTGATGACAGACCATCAGCGGCAAGCGGGGGAAGGCGTGCATAGCGCCCTCCCCTTCGCTATAGAACTTCGCAAAATCTGTAAAAGATTCGGTGCCGTTCAGGCTAATCGAAACATAGACCTACAGGTACAGCCCGGCACCATTCACGGCATTGTTGGCGAAAACGGTGCGGGTAAATCTACCCTAATGAGTATCCTGTACGGCTTTTATCAGGCTGACAGCGGTGATATTTTAATTAATGGTCAAACCACCAAAATAAAAAACTCCCACGATGCGATTGCCGCAGGCATTGGTATGGTGCATCAGCACTTCATGCTGGTTGATACTTTCTCTGTGCTTGAAAACGTTTTACTGGGCGCTGAACAAAGCGCATTGCTTGCAAAAAGCGCTATCAACGCCCGCAGTGCGTTACAACACCTGTCTGATGACTACCAGCTCAGCGTGCCACTTGATGCACTCACCGGTGAATTGCCAGTCGGACAACAACAGCGAACAGAAATCCTCAAGGCGCTGTATAGAAACGCTGAAATTCTGATCCTTGACGAACCCACCGGTGTACTCACTCCACAGGAAGCAGATCAGTTGTTTCGGGTGTTACAAGCTTTAAAAGAACGCGGCGTCACCATCATACTGATCACCCACAAGCTACGTGAAATCATGGATATCACCGATAACGTATCGGTACTAAGGCTGGGTGAAATTGTCTCTACGCAACGCACCAGTGATACCAGCATGACTCAACTCGCTGAACTCATGGTGGGGCGAAAGCTGCAAAGCCAAACGTTTAACAAAGTAGACAGCACTGATGGCGAAGCCGGTATTGATGTGCAAAATATCTCAGTGGTAGACGAGCGCGGATTAACAAGACTGAACAACATCAGCTTCAACGTTAAAAAAGGCGAAATTGTCGGCATTGCCGGAGTCGCCGGTAACGGCCAAAGCACGTTGCTTGAAGTGTTGGCCGGTATCAGCCTGCCCAATAGCGGGCACTTTACCATCAATGGTCATGAAGTCAGTGCAGACACGCCAATGGGCCCCCGCATGATGCGAGAAATAGGCGTACAACATGTACCGGAAGACCGCTTAAAACTGGGCCTGATTAAATCATTCACCGCCGCTGAATCATCAGTGTTGGGCTACCACAATCAAAAACGCTTTAACTGGCGAATGTTTCTGAACGCAAAAGTAATCAGAAATGCCTGCAAAAAGCTAATGCAGTCTTTCGACATCAGACCACCCAACCCCAAATTAAGATCATCCAGTTTTTCAGGTGGCAATCAGCAAAAACTCATTCTCGCTCGCGAACTCGACAAATCCCCATCAGTATTATTAGTCGGCCAGCCAACCCGCGGTGTTGATATCGGCGCTATTGAATTAATTCATCAAAAAATTATCGACATGCGTGATGCCGGCTGTGCGGTTTTACTTGTATCAGTTGAATTAGACGAAATCATGGCGCTTAGTGATCGAATTCTGGTGATGTATGAAGGCCAGATTGTCGGCACAGTCAACGGCGCTGATGCTGACAAAACCACCCTCGGTTTAATGATGGCCAATGCCTTGGATCAAATGGCATGAACACCAGCACCATAGAATTACCCACATGGGTTGAAGTAGTATTAATTCCATTGCTCAACATTCTACTGGCGTTGGTGTTTGCGGGCTTGATCATACTGGCCATCGGTGAAAACCCAATCGAAGCCGTCGGCATCATGATAAACGGCGCATTTGGCTACGACGAAGCCATTGGCTACACGCTTTACTACACCACCAACTTTATTTTTACCGGGCTGGCCGTTGCTGTTGCCTTCCATGCAAGCCTATTTAACATTGGTGGCGAAGGACAAGCGTATATCGGTGGGCTTGGTGTTGGCCTGGTGTTTTTACTTCTCGACAAATACCTACCCGGTTTTTTACTGATTCCCATTGGTATTGCGGCAGCAGGTTTATTTGGTGCTCTGTGGGCATTAATACCAGCTTGGCTACAGGCTTATCGCGGTAGTCACATTGTTATTACCACCATCATGTTCAACTTCATCGCCGCATCGCTGATGGTGTATCTGCTGGTGAATGTTCTGATCAAGCCCGGCAGCATGTCACCTGAAACACGTGAATTTGATCAAGCCGCATGGCTGCCATTCATGCATGAAATGCTGGCACCGTTTGGTATTGAAATCACTCGTACACCGCTGAACCTATCTTTCATTATTGCACTGATATGCTGCGTGCTGGTATGGATCTATATCTGGAAAACACGTTGGGGCTATGCGTTGCGCACCGCCGGACAAAGTGAAGCTGCTGCGGTCTACGCGGGTATTAAACCAAAGCGCATTATCATTATCACCATGTGCTTATCAGGCGCCTTGGCAGGCTTTGTTGCGGTCAATGAAATCATGGGTGTTCACCACCGCTTGCTGCTCAATTTTCCAGCAGGCTATGGCTTCACCGGTATTGCCGTCGCATTGATGGGCCGCAATCACCCGCTGGGCATTTTGGTCGCCAGCCTGCTATTTGGCGTACTTTACCAAGGTGGCGCTGAACTCGCGTTCGAAGTCCCTAAAATCACCCGTGAAATGGTGGTTGCTATTCAAGGGCTTATCATTCTTTTTTCCGGTGCACTTGCACTGATGTTACGCCCCGTCATTGTCAGGCTTTGGCTTGCTGTTCGACCACCGCCAACATCGCTCGCGAGCCAGTAGTTTTTTCTATGCAAAATTTTCAATACACTAGCACGCATTGGCCCAATAAAGCTGGCGTGGCATGCAATGGATAGCGCTCTGTTACAAACGTCACTCGCCACATTCGATGCCACACTGCGGGTGTCTACGCCACTTATTCTGTGCGCAATGGCCGGGCTGTTCTCTGAGCGCTCTGGCATTATCGATATCAGTCTCGAGGGCAAAATGCTCTCTGCTGCATTCGCCGCCGGCGCACTGGCCGCCGTCACCGGATCGCCTTGGATCGCCCTTGTTGGTGCAATGCTTATCAGCATTATTCTGGGCCTGGTGCACGGCTTTGCCTGCATAACAAATCGCGGTGATCAAGTGGTCAGTGGTCTGGCAATCAATGTGTTGGCATCCGGCTTAACCATCGTTCTCGGGATCGCCTGGTTCTCACAGGGCGGCCAGACTCCATCGTTAGCTGCAAGCGCGCGCTTTATGCCAATTGACCTTCCTTTCATTGAAGCACTGGCACAAGTTCCTGTGCTTGGACCGCTCTATGAAATAGTCATCAGCGGGCACAACTTACTGGTATACGTTGCACTGATCTCAGTACCTGTTACCTGGTGGATTGTTTATAAAACACGCTTCGGTCTTCGTTTACGTGCCGTTGGTGAAAATCCGCTAGCCGTTGATACCGCCGGTATTTCAGTCAGCCGCCTGCGTTACAGTGCAGTGGCGATCTGTGGCTTGCTGTGCGGCATCGCCGGTACCTATCTGGCGATCGCACAAAACGCGGCCTTTGCCCGTGAAATGACAGCCGGTCAAGGGTACATCGCGCTGGCAGCGATGATTTTCGGCAAATGGCGACCATTGCCTGCCATGTTGGCCTGCCTGATGTTCGGCTTCCTTGATGCGGTTTCTATCAGGCTGCAAGGCATTGTCATTCCGGTGATAGGCGAAGTACCGGTGCAGCTTATTCAGGCATTGCCGTATATTTTAACCGTGGTGCTATTGGCCGGATTCATAGGCCGCGCCATTGCGCCCAAATCTATTGGCGTACCTTTTAGTAAAGAACGCTAGCCAAAGCCCTTATGCACGACAACCTGATTAAACAAGCACAACTGATTATGAATAACGCCTATGCGCCGTATTCAAATTTCCAGGTGGGTGCGGCAATACTTGCAGAGTCTGGCAACATTTACTGTGGCTGTAACGTTGAAAACGCAGCCTATCCACTTGGGTCATGCGCAGAAGCCAGTGC
>JALZUX010000475.1 GCA_023301405.1 Granulosicoccaceae bacterium
TGCTATCCACCAGATTTGCAAAATACTCATTGGTGATACCGTGCCACATCAGCTACACCATGATCGCACTTTACTCAATGCTTTTATCTTTTTACTTTTCGTCTTCCACGATTGCCGCTTCAGTGATGATACCTGACAACCTCAATTCAAAGCTCAAAGTGGTGCCGTCGTTTTAGTGCGGGTGCAGCCGGCTTTCGCAGCAGTCAGTTACTTAGTGTTTGTACCCTGAGGCCGCCTTCATTCTGTTTTTAATATAAACCCCATCACGAGACGGCAGTACACGTTCAACCTTGACTGTATCAATCACTATAGTTGCACAATTGAGTGAGTCCCGTGTATGTACCCGTCGTCGAAGGCCTGTCACCCCGTCCATGTAGGTAATGTTGGTCGTCCAGTCAAGGTTAACACTGGCGGCGACCTTTTCTATCGTACGCCACGTCCGGCATGGCTTTGCTGCATTCCAGTTTCACCGTAGTGGCCGTTGTCCAGCACCGCAGATAAAGTACATTTCTTAATAGTGCCCGCTTTCCGATACCCCGTTCCACCAACTACAATTCAGTTGTTTCATTCATAGCAGAGCGGTATAACAGAGCCTCGCCATGTTTGGGATTGCTATGCAAGCTGATCAACACCTTCAGGAAATTCGTGAGTCTGTAAAAGCCCTCTGCGCCACCTACGGCGAAGATTATTGGCGCAAGCTTGATCAGAGCAACGGTTACCCTACCGAGTTTGTTCGGGAGATCACTGAGTCTGGGTTTTTAGGCTGCCTTATCCCAGAAGCATTCGGCGGAACCGGATTAGGACTTATTGAAGCCTGCGCCATTCTTGAAGAAATATCGCGCTCCGGCGGCCACCCGGGGGCGGCCCATGCGCAAATGTATGTGATGGGCTCCGTGTTGCGGCACGGCTCTGATGCACAGAAAGAACAGTACCTCCCCGCAATTGCCCGTGGCGAACTTCGATTGCAATCATTCGGCGTCACCGAACCAGACACAGGTACCGATACCACATCCCTTAAAACAACGGCCAAACGAGCGGGTGACGTTTATAAAGTTAACGGCCAGAAAGTCTGGATCAGTCGCGTACAGCATTCTGATTTAATGGTGCTATTGGCACGCACCAAACCTATCGAAGAGCGATCATCAAAAACCGATGGACTGTCTTGTTTTATCGTTGACCTACGCGGTGCCGAAGAACGTGGCCTGACTATTCAGCCAATAGATGCCATGATCAACCATCATTCATGTGAGCTCTTTTTCGATGACTTTGAAATACCTGCAGAAAACCTACTGGGGCAGGAACACAAAGGCTTTCGAGTTGTAATGGATGGCATGAATGCAGAGCGAATTCTGATTGGCGCTGAGTGCATAGGAGACGCACGATACTTCATCGCTAAAGCCACCAACTACGCAAATTCACGTGTGGTGTTTGATCGCCCTATCGCTCAAAATCAAGGCATCTCATTCCCGATTGCCACGGCCTACGCGCAAACCGAGGCCGCCGCACTGATGGTTGAAAAGGCCGCCCGGTTATTCGATGCCGGTGAAGCATGCGGACCAGAAGCTAACATGGCAAAAATGTTAGCCGCAGATGCCTCATGGAAAGCCGGTGACACCTGCCTGCAAACACACGGTGGTTTTGGCATGAGCCGCGAATACCACATAGAACGAAAACTGCGAGAAACCCGCCTTTATCAAATCGCACCGATTTCAACCAACCTAATTTTGTCATACCTTAGTGAACACGTGCTGGGCATGCCACGAAGCTTTTGATAACGTTACAATCCCCTCTCACTAAACAAATTCAAATAGAATTATCCAACCAAAAAAACTCAGCACGCGTTACACGAACGTGCTAACAGGCGCACATGCAAAGCTCAAAGACAATTCATATTATTTCTTGCCATGCTGAAGGTGAAGTAGGCGACGTCATCGTGGGCGGTGTAAGCCCACCACCGGGTGACACTTTATGGGAACAGCGTAACCATATTGCCCAGGACCAAACTTTGCGCAACTTCGTTTTAAACGAACCACGCGGCGGCGTATTTCGACACGTCAACCTGCTGGTGCCACCAAAACACCCTGAAGCAGATGCCGCCTTTATCATTATGGAACCTGAAGACACTCCACCGATGTCCGGTTCGAACTCAATTTGCGTATCCACAGTGTTGCTCGACAGCGGCATCATCCCAATGCAAGAACCAGTAACTGAAATAACGCTAGAAGCTCCTGGCGGCCTTGTACGCGTTCGCGCAGACTGCAAGAACGGCAAAGCTGAACGTATCGTTGTTGAAAACGTACCCTGCTTTGCTGATCAACTAGGCGCAACACTAGAAGTTGAAGGACTGAGTACGTTGAATGTGGACACCGCGTATGGCGGAGATAGCTTCGTCATCGTCGACGCCGAAGCACTCGGCTTTGGTATCACTGAAGATGAAGCGCACGACATTGCAAGCCTTGGCGTTAAACTTACTAACGCGGCAAACGAATCCCTTGGCTTTCATCACCCCGAAATCCCTGAGTGGCGGCATATCTCTTTTTGTCTTTTTGCAGGCCCTTTAACGCCAACAGCTGACGGCTTCGAAGCCCGATCAGCGGTCGCTATTCAACCGGGCAAAGTCGATCGCTCACCTACCGGCACTGCTGTTTCTGCACGTATGGCAGTACTGTCTGCTCGGGGACAAATGGCGATAGGCCAAAAACTACGCGCCACATCAATAATAGACTCTGTCTTTGAAGGACAGATAGTGCGCGCAACACAAGTTGCCGACAAGCCTGCC
>JALZUX010000476.1 GCA_023301405.1 Granulosicoccaceae bacterium
CATGCTAGACATCACCGACAACTATATTGAAGGTGAAGTCGTTGCCCCCGCGCAAGTCGTTCGCCACGATGCAGATGATCCCTACCTGGTTGTCGCTGCAGATAAAGGCACCGCCACCTTTTCAGACATCGCCAATGGCATCTCTGATGAATACGGGTTCTGGCTGGGTGATGCATTCGCTTCAGGCGGCTCAGTGGGGTACGACCACAAAGGCATGGGCATTACTGCCAAAGGCGCTTGGGAATCAGTGAAACGTCATTTTCGCGAATACAACCACGACACCCAGAAGGAAGAATTTACCGTGGTCGGCATTGGCGACATGAGTGGCGACGTATTTGGCAATGGCATGTTGCTATCGAAAAAAATTCGTCTGCTTGCAGCGTTTAACCACATGCATATTTTCCTTGATCCAAATCCCGATGCGGCAACCAGCTTTATCGAACGCGACCGCCTGTTTAAGTTGCCGCGCTCCGGCTGGGAAGACTACGATGACACGCTAATATCTACTGGCGGTGGCATTTTCAGTCGCACGCTCAAATCAATACCACTCAGCAACGAAATTCAAACGGCATTCGGAATACAGCAAAGCCACATGGCGCCAAACGAACTCATCAATACACTATTAAAAGCAAAAGTGGATCTGCTGTGGAACGGTGGCATCGGCACATACATCAAAGCATCAACAGAATCTCATGCGGACGCACAAGATAAAACCAACGACCCTCTGCGGGTAGACGCCGGTGAACTTCAATGTCGTGTTGTCGGTGAAGGTGGAAATCTAGGCTGTACCCAGTTAGGTCGAATTGAATTTTCCGCCAAAAACGGAAAAATTTATACCGATGCCATTGATAACTCGGCAGGCGTTGATTGCTCAGATCACGAGGTCAATATAAAAATCCTGGTCGATGGTCTGGTCACCACTGGCAGCCTGCCGGCAGCCAAACGCAGCGACCTGTTGGCCGACATGACTGATGAAGTATCAGCATTGGTATTACGCAACAACTACATGCAAACACAGTGTGTCAGCCTGGCGCTTGCTGAAGCACCTGTACTATTAGAAGAGCATGCGCGATTTATGATGCACATGGAAACCAATGGCAAGCTGAATCGTGCCATCGAATTCCTTCCCGACACCGACACCATCGCAGAACGCAGCGCCAATAAACAAGGCCTGACCGCACCTGAACTGGCAGTCATAGTTGCCTATAGCAAAATGGACATCTACGAGCAACTGCGAGACTCCACACTGGTTGAGGATGCGTTCTTTGAAACAGAACTATTGCAGTACTTTCCAGATCAACTAAGCAAAGACTTCACAGAGCAAACACTGCAACACCAGTTGCGCCGGGAAATCATTGCAACACAAGTCACCAATAGTCTGGTTAACCGGTTGGGGCCCACCTTCCTGTTTCGCCTGCAAGACGAACTGGGCGCAACCACCACCGAGATTGCCGCCGCTTACGTTGCCGTGCGAGAACTATTTGGTATGCGTTCACTGTGGGAATCAATAGAACAATTAGACAACATCGTCGGCAATGAAACGCAAACAGAAATGCTGTTTATGGTGCGTGGCTGGGTTGAACGCGGCATACACTGGTTGGTTAAAAACCGCAGAGCGTCCAACGGCATTCAACCGATCGTCGACTACTTCGACACCGGAATCGCTGAACTTCAGGCAGCAGTACCAGAAGTCTTAGCCAAGCCCAATGAAGCAAGCTATCGTTCACGATGTCAACATTTCAGCGACGCTGGCGTACCCGACGACATCGCCGCATCGGTAGCCGCTGTAGTCCCCTTGTCATCGGGCTTTGATATTCTTGATATCTCAAGAGCACCGGGTTCCGATTTAAAGTTAACCGCTGGTGTCTATTTTCAATTAAGCGATCACTTAGAAATTCAATGGTTGCGAGAACAGATCAGTGTGCTGGATGTCAATAATCACTGGCATGCACTGGCAAAGTCAGCGCTTCGTTCTGACCTGCATTATCAGCAGCGTCATTTATGTGCAGAGATCATCGATACAATCGAAAAGCAAGAAACCGCCTCAGCAATGGTCGAAAACTGGGCCACGCAGACAGCAGGCAGGCTGGATGTTTATTCTCAGCGTTTAGCAGAAATAAAATCCGGTGGCAGCGCAGACTACGCCATGCTATCCCTAGCGGTAAACGAAGTGCACAAGTTACTGCAGTCAGACCGACCACTGGCGGGATCTGACTAGCCTTTAACACCACTAATTGGATAACTAAAGTGGCACCTATATTGGTGCCATTCGATCCAAAAATCATAATCACTATCAATGACTCCGTTATTGACCCCTGCCCGACAGCCCTCACCTTAAACCACGAATACATCTGCGCCTAAAGCAATCGTATAACGTGCCTGGCCACTGATCGTTATTATAGGCAACGGAAAATGTACAAATAAAAGGCCCACCGAGGCACGTCTAACAGAATGCCATACAGGAACACAACCGTCCCCTGTCAGCAAATACCCGATCACAGGATGTTTAGCCTGTAAATTCAAGCACAATGCCCAAAGATCAATTATCCTTCACAGATGAATGATTTACTCACACGCGCCTTGTCAAACCTAAGCACGATCAACTACCTGGTAATTGCTGTTAACCTTGCTTTGTTGCTCCTTGCAGGCCCGATTCTCGAACGGCTCGGCTCAAAATCAGGCAAAAGCCAGTTCGACTTTCAAGTCAATGTGCTGCGCGGGCTTAACCTCGCCATATTGGCCGCTGTTTGTTACAGCGCCTTTTACGGCAGCGCCAATGAGGACAACGGCCTAACTCTAAAAGTACTGTCGATTCTGGTGATTTTGTACCTGGCTTACCTTGCCTCTAACATTGCTAGCTACATTATGCGTCGTCGCTATGGCAAAGTTAGCACCTCCAACGAAAGCATACAGATTTCCGATACTTATCACTCACGCATGTTAACGCTGGTTGTCAGCACCTTCATTGCTGTGGTTGCGCTAATCGCAGCCATTAGAATGGCAGGCTATAGCAGCCTGCTGGAAGCTGGTGGTGTTATCGGGTTTGTCGGGGTATTTCTAGCGCTAACGCAAGCAGCATGGGCACCCGACATCATCAGCGGATTGGTACTTCTTAACAGCGACATGGTCAGTGAAGGTGATCTGATTGAAATCGATAGCCCACCACTATTAGGTCGAGTGTTTAAAACCAAAATTTTTCATACTGTACTTATAGATGTAGTCAACAATCATCGCGTAATGATCAGCAATTCAAAACTGCGCGGTCAAACAATCCAAAGTCTTTCTAAGTTTGCCTCTGCTCGCGGACTACGGGAAAAGCTGGTGTTTAAGATCGGCTACGACACCCGTCCAGCCGATGTTAAGAAAATGCTAAACGAAGCATTCGACAATGCCTGCAATACCAACGATGGCAAACTCGACAAAACCCACCCGCTTGAAATTCGCATGCTCGACGCCGGTGATCACGCGATTGAGTGGGGCGTTTTTTATTATATAAAAGAGGTCAGCAGCCTAATTGCCACCCGCCAGCAACTGATGGAAGCTATACTTGACGTCTCAGTTGAGCACAATATATCACTGGCAACCCCTCAGACACATGTCGTCACCCGGGCAGACGCCGGACTGGCTTGAGTGTTTTTATGCTACTGATTCGGCTATGAACGCCATCTGACTATCCCTGATAGCTACAGATTTTATTCGATGGGGCTTGAAAACGCCTTTGCATCATCAGCTTCGCTGAACCTCAGCGCTGCCCTGCAAACTGCAAGCGACTAACACCTCTCAACTTTCTCACATTTTGGCAGTTTCAAAAATATTTGACATTTAAAATTTATTGTCATCCCAGCAACCCTACAATTCATGCCGTTTTCCGACTAACTATCAGGAATTGCACGCCCTATTCAGTGACCCTACAGCCTGCTGCAGTGTAGAATCGAGTCAAGCGCGGCCCTGCAGGCCTACATGTTTAACTCTTCTTGCACGCAAAGGACAATCACTTGAAAACACTGTTTTCCGTTGCAGTACTCTCTACGCTCATCGGCTCGCAAACGCTGCTCGCCGCTGACGAAGTCAAAATCGGCTTTATCACTACCCTAACTACGGGTGCCGCCTCTATTGGCAAAGATCAGGAGAACGCCGTTAACCTGGCACTCGAGCACATTGGCAACACCATGGGCGGCAAGCCGGTTAAACTGATTATGGCTGATGACGGCTTCAAGCCCGAGGTAGGAAAACAAGCCACTGACAAGCTAGTCAAACAAGATGATGTTGATTTCGTTGCCGGTTATATCTGGTCCCACGTATTACTGGCTTCCCGCAAATCAGTGCTCGATGCCGGTAAATTTTTAATCAGTGCTAACGCTGGCCCATCGCCGATAGCTGGCAAGCTTTGCCACGAAAACTTTTTCTCTACGTCATGGCAAAATGATCAGACTCCAATGGCCATGGGTGAAACACTTAACAAACGTGGCGTAAAATCCCTTTATATAATGGCACCTAACTATGCGGCAGGCAAAGACATGGTCGCCGGCGTTGAAAGAACCTTCAAAGGCGAGATCGTCGGGAAAGACCTGACTAAGTGGGGAAAAGATGCACAGCTTGATTTCTCTGCAGAACTCGCTAAAGCGAAAGCATCGAACGCTGAGGGCATATTCGTTTTCTACCCCGGTAAAGCAGCCGGTGCGTTTATAAAGCAGTATGAGCAAGCAGGCCTGCGTGACGCCCTGCCTTTGTACACCGTATTCACCATTGATGCACTGTCACTCCCTAAGCTTCAGGAAGGCGGGCTGGACGGCGTTTTGGGATCACAAATGACGCAGTTCTGGAGTCCTGATCTCGACAATGACGCCAACAATAAATTTGTCGCTGACTTCCGCGCCAAGCACGGCAACTACCCTTCTTTTTATGCAGCGCAAGCTTATGATTCAATCCAGCTCATCAAAGCGGCTGTTGATGCGGTAGACGGTGATCTTGATAACATGGATGGTATGCGCACCGCGATGGAAAAAGCAGACTTCCCGTCAATTCGTGGCGAGTTCAGTTACGGCAATAATCACATGCCTATCCAGAATTTCTACACCCGCACCGTAGTTGAAGATGCAGACGGCAACTGGACAACCACTATTGATGAAACTATTTTAGAAAATCATCAAGACGTATACGCGGCTGACTGCTCGTTATAACATAGCTCTACAAGGAAAAATCACAGGGGCGTGTAGGTGGCTGTCCGTGAACTAAGGTCGTTGCGAGGGTGTGAGGTTTCGAGTCAGAGTTGTGATCGATTGAGGCGAATAGTCATTGTTCCTTATCGAACTCATCGTAATAGCTGGCCAAAAGACCGCTCGCAGTAGACCATTCATTCTCAGACAGCCACCTTGCCCCCTTGCAGTGACATGGAATCCTCTCTACTTCTAATTCAGCTTCTAAACGGTCTGCAGCTTGGCATTCTATTATTCTTGTTGTCGGCGGGGCTAACCCTGACCTTTGGCATCATGGATTTCGTGAATCTTGCGCATGGATCGCTATACATGCTGGGTGCATTCTTTTGTGCATCCCTTACCATCTACACCAACTCATTCATACTCGCCATGCTAATCGCGTTACCGCTAACAGCACTGGCGGGATATCTACTTGAAAGACTAGTCGTTCAGCATTTATACGATCGAAATCATCTTGATCATGTGCTGGCGACTTTCGGGCTTATCCTTTGCATCGACACCATTGTGCATCTACTGTGGGGCCCCCAAGGCATTGCCATTCCACTGCCAGACTATCTCAACAGCCAGGTCGAATTAATACCGGGCGTTGTGTTACCCACATTCAGATTACTGATCATTGGTGTTGGACTGCTGGCCGCGCTGGGCCTGTACATAATGGTTAATCACACCCGTATCGGCATGCTAATACGGGCTGGTGCTTCCAACCGCACGATGGTAGGTGCACTGGGCATCGATATAACCACACTCTTCTCTGGCGTGTTTGCATTGGGTGCAGCACTGGCGGGACTTGCCGGTATGTTAATAGCACCAATCACTGAAGCCTCTATCGGGATGGGCAGCGATATAATCATTACGACTTTTGTAGTGATCATTATCGGCGGCATCGGTTCAATGAAAGGGGCATTTTTCGCCGCACTGCTGGTTGGATTAATCGACACCTTTGGGCGATCATTCCTTGATGATTTTTTCAAACTGTTGATGTCAAACGAAGCAGCTGAAACAGCAGCACCGGCTGTATCTGCGATGCTGGTATATATTTTAATGGCAGTTATTCTTGCGTTCAGACCGCAGGGATTATTTCCCCCACTGAGTCGGTAGCCAAAATACAATGCCCACAGACTCGAATAACCCAGCCATCAAAAGCAAACCAAAATCAGCCAACCTGTTTTGGATCTCATTGATGCTGGTGCTGTCACTTGCGCTACTGCCACCGGCACTTTATTTTACCGGGCACCCGTTCTGGCTGGATATTTTCACCCGCCTGGTTATTTTAGCCATCGCCGCCTCCGGCTTAAATTTAATTCTGGGGTATGGCGGCCTAGTGTCTTTCGGCCACGCCGCCTACATTGGCCTTGGGGCTTATGCGGTTGGCATACCGGTTTATCACTCGACCTATGGCGGCATGGACTTCATCGCCAGCTACAATGGTTTTGTGCATCTGGCACTGGCACTTAGTGTCAGTGCTTTGTTTGCGCTTATCACAGGCTTTATCTCACTGCGTACGCGCGGTGTTAATTTCATCATGATAACCATGGCCTTTGGACAAATGGTTTACTACGCCATCGTGTCACTTCAAACCTATGGCGGTGATGACGGCTTAACCATTGACTTGCGATCAGAGTTTCCACTGATTAACCTGGATAACCCGCTAACAATGTACGGCATTTGCTACGTTTCACTGGTGGTGATTGTTTTTCTTAT
>JALZUX010000477.1 GCA_023301405.1 Granulosicoccaceae bacterium
AGGGATGGCAAAATTCTCAACATTAGGTCTGATAGCAAAAAGCGGCGACCT
Organism: Granulosicoccaceae bacterium; assembly: GCA_023301405.1. GTDB lineage: Bacteria > Pseudomonadota > Gammaproteobacteria > Granulosicoccales > Granulosicoccaceae. Next base: position 52 of record JALZUX010000477.1, read on the forward strand.
CAGCATTTCTAAAACACTAAACGACGTCCAACTGCTGATGCAGGATTCAGGAATGGAGGTGCTTCTTGATTCCAGCACACGCGGCTTGTTGGGCGGCCCTGTGACTGTAGACATAGAAACAATCGGCAAAGAATGTGACCTCGCGATCGTCATCGGCGGCGATGGTACCTTACTGCATGCCGCCAGAGAATTAGTCAATTTCAACGTGCCGTTGGTCGGGGTTAATCGCGGCAGGCTGGGCTTTCTGGTTGATGTGTCGCCCGAAGACAAGCTACACCAACTGGTTGAGATCATCAACGGCGAATACATCGAAGAACACCGCCTGATGCTAAACACCCAACTCATCAGAAAAGGCGAATGCATAAATCAGTCACTGGCATTCAACGATATGGTCATGCGCACCAAAAACGTGCTGCAAATCATTGAATTTGAAATATACATCAACAACAGTTTTGTCTTGAGCCAACGTGCTGATGGCATTATTGTCGCCACGCCATCCGGCTCAACGGCTTACTCATTATCAAGCGGTGGACCAATAGTTAACCCCAACCTGAATGCCGTTGTTGTGCAACCAATTTGCCCACACACGCTAAGCAGTCGCCCGTTAGTGGTCACCGCTGAATCAGAAATCAGAGTATTGGTCACTGAAAAGAAACCGGTTTACGCACAAGTCGTTTGCGATGGCCAGGTGTATAACGATTTACAAAACGACGACATCATAGAAGTTCGCAAACACAACCGTAGCATTCGTATATTGCATCCGGCCAATTACGATTATCATCACATACTGCGAGAGAAACTCAACTGGGGCTAATGCCCTGCAAAAGTTTCTTGGTAATTTTTAACAGTATCTTTATCCGGTAACAAAAAAGATTCCAGGCTTCAAAGCACATGTTAACGGCACTTCAAGTAAAAGACTTCGCGATCATCACCAGCAGCTCACTAGAGCTTGACGCCGGTATGACAACACTCACCGGCGAGACCGGCGCAGGCAAATCAATATTGCTAGGGGCTCTGGGGCTGGTACTAGGCGACAGAGCATCACCCAGTGCTGTCAGAGACACCGCTGAAAGAGCAGACATCACCGCCCTGTTTGATATCGCCAACAGTGATACCGCTCATGACTGGCTGGCCAGTCATTCCATGGATCAAGATGGCGAATGCATATTACGCCGGGTGGTTACCCGCGATGGCAAGTCACGCGCCTATGTAAACGGCACTCCGGTAACGGTGCGCAACCTGCGTGAACTTGGCCAGCTACTGGTTAATATTCATGGCCAGCACGACCACCAACTGATCACCCAGCCAGAGACGCAACGCGCCATCCTTGATGATTTTGGCCAGTGCAACACACTACTTGAAAAAGTGCGTGATATTTGCAAAACCTGGAACAATAAACACCACCAACTCAGCACCATCAAAGAACGCCTTGAAGCGCGTGGTGACCGCCTTGACACGCTGCGCTATCAATTACAGGAATTATCAAAATTATCTCCCGACTCAATTGACTTTGCCGCCATTGATCTTGAGCACCGCCGCCTGGCCAATGCCACTGAACTCAAAGAGCTATGCACCAAAGCAATGGACCTACTGCAAGACAACAACAATGCCGTACTCAGTCAGTTGTCAGATGCCGAAAGCGCTATAAACGATCTGTGCAAGCAAGACAAAACAATGGAAGACATTGGCGAATTACTGACCTCAGCACGCATTCAAATTGATGAAGCCGCCGACTCACTCCGCCACTACAGCCACACCATTGAACCGCACCCTGAAAGACTGCAGGAACTCGATGGTATTTTATCCAACGCTCACCAACTGGCCAAAAAACACCGTATTGATATTCCTGATTTAAGCGTTTTCACCAATAAGCTACAACAAGAATTTGAAGAACTGGGCTCCATTGATGAGTCAGTAGAAACCTTAGAAGAAGCGCTGAAAAAGATTGTCGCCACCTACTATAAGGCATCAGACAAACTTAGCGCCAAGCGAAAAAAATCAGCCACCCAATTATCTAAACACCTCACCAGTGCTATGCAAACCCTTGGCATGAAAGGCGGCATTTTTGATATCGACATCACCAGCCGAACCCTTGATCATCCAACCCCAAATGGTGTTGATCAGGTTGTTTTTAAGGTAAGCGCCAACCCCGGGGCCGCGCTGCGAGCCATGAGCGAAGTCGCGTCCGGCGGGGAACTCTCACGATTAAGTCTGGCCGTGCAGCTCATCGCTTCATCAAGAAACCGTGTGCCCACGTTGATCTTTGACGAAGTCGATACCGGCGTTGGTGGTGGCGTTGCTGAAACCGTCGGCCAGCAACTGCGTCAACTGGGTGATCGATGTCAGGTACTGTGTGTTACCCACCTGCCTCAGGTAGCTGCACAAGGACATCATCACATTAAAGTGTCGAAGAAATCGAATGACAAAAAGACTCTGGCAGAATCAAAAATTCTCGGTGCCGATGAATCACTGGAAGAAATCGCCAGAATGCTGGGCGGCGTAAAAATAACCAAACGCACACGCGAACACGCCCGTGAGATGCTAGCGGCCGCGAATAAGGCACCGGAAACTACTGCTTAATGATTGCTGATTGCCGCTGAAACCAAAATAAACAGTTACCGAACAGCAAACCGTGTTTGGGTTATTTGGACTCTTGTTACACTGCAACCCATCGATACACACAGCCCCGATCACCGCTGACATGGATACCATACTGTTGACCGCCAAAAGAATACTACTGTCCGCCCTGCTGGGTGCATCAATGCTAACAACCACCGCTTGTGGCTCGTGGTGGCTGCCACGCCCCCATAAAATAGAAATTCAACAAGGCAATCTGCTGCCAGCCGCTGCGGTAGCTCGGATAACCGAAGGTATGACTAAAAGCGAAGTCATAGCGGTACTGGGTGAACCGGTCACCACCAACCATTTCAACACCCAACAATGGGACTACATCTACAGCCTGAGTCGCTCAGGCGATAA
>JALZUX010000478.1 GCA_023301405.1 Granulosicoccaceae bacterium
GATACATATTTTTTTTGGGGATCAGTGACTTTTTCACAGCTCCCGGTACCCTGCAATCATCTTTACAAGACTCATAGTTTGTATTCGAAGGGCGGTACTCTGCTGACGAGTGTTAGTTAACGTACTTTATTGAACATCGGCCGAAACACATGGAATTTAAGCTAAATTTCCAATGTCAAAAAACACACAACCCTCACCGTATATCAGTGATTTTTGACACCGTCTTTACCCTGGTTTTGGTTAACGAGTCGGTCGCAGTGATTGGCCAACAGGCCACACTGGCAGTAGGTTTCAGCTCTGTGCCAACCACAGGCACAACTCAGTCTTTACAGGAAAGATTGCTGATCAAACGCCATTTTTTAGTCACATGACTAATTGGAATACCAAAAAAAAGGTAAATAAAGGTGTTATGGGTTTGTGACGTTGAACAATAACTTGAATATTGATAACTACTCTGAGAACAATACTTAGCCTCAAGTCAGTGCCCGTGCAGAAACCAGCATCACTGTGGCATGCCTAGCAACGTTTCACCGTCTAATTGAGGTAACGGTCGGAATTACTCGACTGTAGGGCGGCCGAAGAAGCCCTGGTGCTTACTGTCGCGATCAGTAAAAATTGCGGGCGTTATGTTCATGGTGTTACCAACACCTTATTTAACCAGCAACTGGCGCGGAAAATCAGCCAGACATTCCGGTTCACCTTTGCCGATAACAATACTTTCTGTGATCTCGAACCCCCAGCCGTCCATCCATAACCCTGTCATGAAATGAAACGTCATGTTTTCTTTGAGCTCTGTTTGATCACCCGCACGTAAAGACATAGTGCGTTCGCCCCAGTCAGGTGGATAAGAAAGACCGATAGGATAGCCGGCACGATTATCTTTTTCGATGCCATATTTTTTCAACACAGTAAAAAATGCATTCGCTATGTCTTCACATTTGTTACCCGCACGCGCTTTTTCAAGTCCAGCGTCCATGCCTTCGAGCACCGCTTGCTCGGCGTTTAAAAACGTTTTAGTGGGTTTGCCTAAAAAAACAGTACGAGATAAGGGGCAATGATATCGATGATAGGCACCGGCGATCTCGAAGAAAGTGCCCTCACCTTGCTTCATGGGTTGATCATCCCAAGTCAGGTGTGGCGAGTCAGCGGCGGGGCCGGAAGGTAGCAGTGGCACAATGGCAGGATAATCACCTCCGGCTCCAATCGTTTCATGGTAGCGGAGACCGGCATCATAAATATCAGCTACTAGATCACACTTGCGAATACCCGGCTCTATTTTATCAACAATACGCTGATGCATGCGCTCAACAATTTTACCAGCCACACGCATGTACTGGAGTTCAGTTTCGGACTTCACAGCCCGCTGCCAATTGACCAATGCAGTAGCATCTGTGAATACGGTTACTGGCAAGTTTTTCTGCAAACTTGCAAACGCCGCTGCGGAAAACCAATAGTTATCCATTTCAACACCGATACGCAAGCGATCCCAACCTCTGGATTTTAATTGTCCGCTGAGATAATCCATCGGATGCCGTTCTGTTGACTGCACGTAGTTATCGGGATAACCAATAATGTTGTCCAGCCCCATAAAGCAAGTTCGCTTAGCGCCATTGCCATCCTGACTACGCCCAAACCAGACAGGATCACCATCAAGCGATAGAACTACAGCCTGATGCACGTAAAATGACCATCCGTCGTAGCCCGTTAACCACGCCATGTTCGACGGATCAGAAACGATCAGAAGCTCAATGTTCTGCTGTTGCATAGCCGCGCGGGTTTTCGCAATCCGTGCTTCATATTCAGTAGCGGAAAAATAAAGGGTTGGTGTGGCTGTCAAGTTGATCTCCTGCTTGTGGCTTTCCGTAAGTGTAACTATCCAAGGCGCAACTGCCGCGCCGATGGGTGGTGTCATTGAAGTGCAAAATTAGTACATGTTACGCGCGAACTCGTAGCCCCAACCATTGATTAACCAAGCAAGCCAGGCGCACTCTGTGTAGTCACAATAATCTATATTAATCGGGACATGACTTTTAATTCCACAAAACGTTCTGAATAGATACCCAGTCGGTGACGTTTATTTATTTTTACGAGGCTTAACCCGCGCTGTAGCTTGTGCTTGTAACGGGTCATCGGGCCATGGATGTTTTGGGTACCTGCCTGCCAAATCTTTCTTAACATCCGGATAACTGTTATGCCAGAAATTGGCTAGATCTTCGGTGATCTGTACGGGCCGCCGTGCAGGTGATAATAATTCTATTTTTAACGGTAGCCGACCAAGAGCCACCGCCGGGTTCTCTTTACAACCAAACATCTCCTGAAGCTTTACTGACAATACCGGATTACCTTTGGCAACGTAACGCAATTGATGTTGTGCACCGCTTGGCACTGTATACCGACGTGGCAGCCATTGATCTAATTTCTGTTGCTGCTGATAGTCAATCATGGCTGATAACACAGGCATAAGGTTAACCTTCGATAGCGCTTTAAAATTGCTCACCCGGGTTACAAACGGCTGAAGCCATTGTTCAAGTGAGTGCAGTAAGGCACCATCGTCGACTGCAGGGTAAGTTGAGTCATCACCTTCTAGCTGCCGCATACGATCAACCCTCGCGCGCCATTCCAGCGCATCTTCAGACCACTCTAGACAAGCCAGGCCTTTACGGCGCACTCCCGACACTAATGCAGCGGCACGCTGTTCCGGGTCGATGGCTTGCAACGGCTTGGCGTCGAGGATGATCGAGCCGAGGCGCCACTGTTTTTCAGCAATAACCCGTTCGCTACGGTCATCCCAGCCGATATGGTCGTCACTGGTAATAAGCTCAGCACACCAGTGTCTTAATTCGCTTTCTTGTATTTCCAACGCAGCAAAAATACGCGCTTCTTTTCCAGCTCCACCCAGTTCAGCCACTACCAGCCATTCACTCTGTGCTAATGGATCGTCTTTGCTCATCAATACACCGGCACCACCAGCCAGTAAGTAGCGCGCCTCACTGCCCGGCCGACGTTTGGCAACTCGATCGGGAAACGCTTGAGCCAACAGCACCGCATAGCCCGGACGATCGACACTATCAGCGACAACACGGGGCAATAGTTTTTTTAACTGAGCAGCACGGCGTCGATTTTTTGAGTGATGCTGCAACGCGATGGAAAGATCAACGCCGGAGGTACGAGGCTTGTCCTCAAGCAGCGCGACAAGCTGGCAAGCACTGTCGACCGCCTGATGATCATTTGCCCACAACAACAAATGCCCCATACGCGGGTGCACAGGTAAACGCGCAACGGCCCGACCGTGCTCGGTTAGCCCCTGTTCACCGGAGCTGGTCTGTCGCCAAATATCTAATTGTTGCAGCAAGGTGATTGATCGCTGTACCGATGCATCAGGCGGTGAGTCAATCCAAGGGAGAGAAAAGACACCAGCTCCCCAATGGCCGACATCAAGCAACAGTGATGACAATTCACTGCGAAGTATCTCTGGTTGCCAACTGCTAGCACGACGAGTGTGTGCGCTTTCCCCCCATAGACGATAACAGACACCGGGGCCGGTTCGACCCGCTCGACCGGCACGCTGAGTAGCACTGGCTTGGCTGGCCATTACCGTTTCAAGGCGTTCGGCACCGGTTGAGGCATCGATTCGGGATCGCCGCTCCAGACCTGAATCAATGACTATGTTAACGCCATCAATCGTAATTGATGTTTCAGCGATACTGGTACTCAGAATAACTCGTCTGTCATTTGATCGAGGCGCTGTTGCCGCCTGTTGTGCATCGGTATTTACGCCGCTATGTAACCGGTGCAGCACAACCCCTGATGGCAACTGTGGACCCAATAACTTTGCTGTTTTTTCTATTTCAGCTACGCCGGGTAAAAATACTAAAATATCTCCGCTAAACGCAGCCAATGCTTTAACGGTTGCGTTGGCAGCGGCTAACTGTAACGCAGCTTGGCTCTCACCTTCCCATAAAATCTTTACGGGATGCTGACGCACTTTGCAGACGATGGGGTTGTCGATACCAAGATGTTCACAGAGCTGCTGACCATCAAGTGTGGCTGACATCAACAACAGCCTGAGGTCTTCTCTCAGGCCCTGTTGCACATCAAGGCAAAGTGCCAAACCCAGATCAGCATTGAGGCTGCGTTCGTGAAACTCATCAAAGATAACCACCGCAACACCGTCAAGCATGGGATCATTTTGCAACAAGCGGGTAAG
>JALZUX010000479.1 GCA_023301405.1 Granulosicoccaceae bacterium
GAGAAGCTAACATTTTTAACAGCTACCAGATTTTTTTGGTATTTATCTTGAAGCCTTGCGCCGACTTCAGAGGTGCCTGCATCTTGGCCGGTCTGTGTTCTTTTGACCTTATCAATGAGTGGATAAGATAGATGAATATTCTGTGCGCGTAAAAATGCCATTTTATAACCAAAACACGATACGTTTCCGGAATTTTGAAAATGTCGCTAATCCAATAATCCATCCCACTGCCGTAATTGCGAGCACGACTACCCAACTCTTCCAAGCATAATCATCGTAGAGTACGGGCTCACGGAATATCGCTAAATAGTGCGTAAATGGATTAAATTCTGTGTAACGTCTAAGGCCTGGGCCAAACTGTTTGGGCATCCACAGCACAGGGGTGAGAAAGAAAATAATCCTAATGCCTGTTGAGGTAAGGTGTAAAACATCCCTGTAGCGCGCGGTAATGACCCCTAACGTCATACTGAACCACAGAGCATTCATTATGTAAGCTAATAGGGCCGGAACAACCATCAGGGCCTTCCACGTGACGGAATGGCGCATTATTAAGATGATTAGAGTGCCCGCGAGTGCGGAATATAATAACGTAATAAAATTGCGAGCGATAGTTTGATAGATGTAGAGACTTAGGGGGGTGTTGACACCTTTTATCCAATTCTCAGCATTGGAAAAAACGGCACACCCATCGGTAATAGAGCCGCTGATGAACTGCCACGCTAGAAACCCTAAGGTCACATAGAGGGAGTACTCCACCATTGGAACTTTCATTATGTTCCCAAAAATGACGACCTTTGCGCCAATGAACAGCCCGAAGGTGATTGCCACCCAGGCTGCGCCGATTAAGGTTCTTCGGTAACGCTGTGCAAGGTCTTCTTGAGCCAAGGCTGACCATAGCCGCCAATCTCTGGCACCTGTGGTTATGTCTTTAATGGCTAAGGAAAAGGGTTTCATAATATCGGTCTGCTCAATCTTTTAGTATAGATATTCATCGAGGATATCAAACCCTGTTTTAGCTTTTAAAACACCTATATTCCACGGAACAGACTGGACTTTTTTTTATTCTTACCTCTAGTATTTTTATTTTTGGACGGATATGTAGGACTTCAGATGTATGGGCGCACACACCGATGTTGAATATAGGATTATTCTTGGGGTAGCTTGTACACTATTGTCTGGATCATACAAATTTGTGAGCCTTTTAGAGAGTCATCGTGAGTAAAACAGCGGATCGTTTAAAAAATGCCTCAAGGCGCCTTATTGATGGAGATCCATTGGTATGGATAGACATTAAAAGCTTTATTGGGGCTCGCGTTAAGCGAAATGTTGCGATGCAGACGTCTCGCGTGAAGCAAATTACTGATGAGACAATCAAAAACTATAAAATTAGCCGCTATCAGCCTCCAAAACACGAGCTCGAGGCCTTCGTGGATCTCGAATTTTACAGCGAACAGGCAGGTCAGCAATTCAGAACAGTGAAAGAGGCTTTAAATCATTACAGGAGTGTCGGTGCGAGTAAGGGATTGTCTACTCATATGTTATTCGATCCTACTTATTACGCGCGGCAGCTGGAAAGCGAAGTTGTTGAGAAGACCTTATTAGAGCATTTCTTCGATGAGGGCGGGGTGGCTGGGTTAAGTCCGGGACCATATTTTGATAGCGCTTTTTACTTGTCCCAATATGATTGGACAACAAATACTAACCCGATGGCACATTATCTTTGTCATGGCGTGAAAGATGGACATGACCCTTTTCTGTTGTTTGATTCGAGTTTTTACATCCGTGCGGCTGTTAGTAGTGAAGCCACGCATCGCTCGCCAATTGAGCATTATATTAAGCACGGATGGAAGGCAGGGAATGACCCTCACCCCCTCGTGGATTTAGAGTTCTTAGGCGCACAATTAGCGCCCGATGAGGTTGCGCCTAATTGGACCGAAGACCCTTTAAAGCTCTACTTACAAGGTGGGCAAAATAAGCGATTTTCACCTCACCCCTTGTTTGATCCACATTACTATTATCAAGCTCTTATCGATTTAGATCCGGATTTGGTTGGTTCAGGAACCGCGTTTGATACAGCTGAGAAACAAACGCCTTTGGATTATTACCTTTCACCAGGCTCACCCGTCGTGAACCCATCGCGGGAATTTTCTGTGGAACAGTATAAGTTCCAATACCCTGATTTGGGCAGTATGAATGGGTTTTATCATTACGGACGTTATGGCAGGGAAGAAGGCCGTTTGGCCTATCCATCTATGCGGGCCGCAATGAATGACGATTTGCTAAAGCAGCTGGATAATGAGCCGACTTTATTGGCGCCGCATCAGTCTGTGAAAGATATGTTCGTGGCATTTATGCCGCGCAAATTGGAACCTGGATTAGATCTTCTTCAGTCTTTTTTGGAGGCTGTGTCCGATTTTAAACCGGACATTATTTATTGCTTGCCGCAATTTTTCAGGGGCGGTGCGGAAAAATACGGTTCGAAACTTCTCAGCGCGCTGTCTTCTGAAGCCCCAGATCGTAAAATTTTGGTTATTGCAACGGATGGTGAACTGACCGATTCAAGAGATTGGTACCCTGAGGCCCCAAATTTGAAATACCTGACTTGCCCTAATGGGACACCCCTTGAAATCCTCACGAATGTCATCTCCAGATTCATTACGATGATGCAGCCTGAATGGGTTATTAATTTGAACTCAAAAGCGTGTTGGAACGCCTATGAAGAATTTGGTCGGTCTATGTCTGTCCATAGTAAGTTGGCGGCGTGTCTATTTTGTTATGATTATGACGTAAATGGATCGCGAGTTGGGTATGCGCGGGATCACATTCGGAGCGTTCTTCCTTTTTTAGAGGTCGTTCTCATAGACAATAAGGGATTTTG
>JALZUX010000480.1 GCA_023301405.1 Granulosicoccaceae bacterium
ACAATGGCGCCAGCTTCGAAAACATGTACGTTACAGCCCCTGTGTGCTCCCCATCCAGAGCATCGCTTTTTAGTGGCACCTACCCGCACACTAATGGCGTATTTCGAAATGATGAACCATGGTCTTATTGCTGGGTAGAAGAACTCGCCAACGCTGGCTATCGATGCGTCAATGTGGGAAAGATGCACACCTGGCCAGTCGAGGGCGCGTTCGGCTTTCACGAACGACACGTCACTGAAAATAAAGACCGGGACCACCCCAACCTGCCGTTTTATCTGGATAACTGGGATAAGGCACTCCGCACTCGCGGCGCCTACAAACCATCACGGGTGACCTACAGAAAAAACAAAGACCACAAAGAACAAATGGGCGCTTACGTATGGGCGCACGATGAAGACCTACACCCTGACGTCTTTGTTTCAGACACAGCCTGCTGGTGGCTGGAAAGATACCCCGGCTCAGAACCCTTTTTTTTACAAATCGGCTTACCCGGCCCGCACCCACCCTATGACCCGACTCAAGAATACCTTGACCTCTACACTGATCGTGACTTACCGAAAGCCACCAGAAACTACGATCTGAACACCCAGCCAGAACCACTAAGAGAGCTTCGAAAAAACCATATTGAAAACGACCACGATGCCGTGGTGCACCTGGAAAACCCGACTGATGAACAGCTTCACCATCAGCGCGCTCACTACTATGCCAACTGCTCCATGATTGATACCCAGGTTGGCAAAGTGGTCAATGCTCTTGAAGCGCGTGGCGTTTTAGATAACACCATTATTATTTTCACCTCGGACCATGGCGACTGCTTGAACGATCATGGACATTCGCAAAAATGGAATATGTTCGAAGAAACTGTACACGTACCCGCCATTGTTAGCTGGCCCGGGCAGATAGCACCGGGATTAAAAATACCGGCACTAGCATCATTAATGGATTTCGGCCCTACCATTCTTGACTATGCCAACGCCAATATTCCAGACTGGATGGAAGCTCAATCACTCAAATCGTTGCTAGACGGCAAAACCAGTACCGGACGCGCCAGAGTATTTACCGAGCAATCTGACGACGCCATTATGACTGGCAGTAAGTTTGTCATCATGGTACGCGAAGGGCCATGGAAGCTGGTTCACTTTGTTGATCATGAACACGGACAGTTGTTTAACTTAGACACAGACCCTAAAGAAATCAACAACCTTTGGCAAGATCAGGCACACACTGATTTGAAGCAGCGACTACAAGAAGAAATACTGCGCTGGCGGATTGAAAGCTCTCGAACCACGCAAGGCTTCATACAAATGCTAGGCAACCAATAGACTGAAACACGTTAGTCTTTTAAGCAATAGAGACAATAATGCGTCAATACTTGCTTAAAACCACATACCGTGACACTACGTATCTATTCAGCACCTTTTACAAAACTCGTACATCAAGAGCTGAACAAGTACACAATCTTACGGCGATTAAGGATGCGCCTGTCGAGCCAGCCTAATCAATGAGTGAGGGGCAGCAGTCCGCGCGCAGCCTACACAAATATTGCACGGCGGCCAGCCAGTCACAAACAACACCACGCAACCGCGCGCGACAGGTGCACCTTGATTTGTGACGACTTTTCGCCACAGATCACCGGTCGCCCCAAGTACCAGGCAAGCTACACGACCGGTACCCAGAGCCTGAATGATAAATCAATAAGTTCACTACTGAGTAGTTACCAAAATAGCGCCTCCCGAGGGTGTAAGTCTGTACGTTGAGGACATATAATTTGCTACACTTCTGTCAAGCAAATTTCCAGTCTCTCCCGGCGGCATCAATTTTAATGACCCAACCAACCCCTGAGAATCCAAACATCGATTCACCAGCCATTGATTTTGACGAAACTCGTGATCTTGCCCGCAATATTAAACCGGGGTGGCAGCAAGTACTCGACCATTGCAACCAGTTAGACACAGCACAAATCGCTCGCCACCAGAATGAAATCAGCCGACAACTGCGAACAAACGGCATTGCCTATAACGCCGTGTCAAATAAGCGAATCGACGATCGACCCTGGCAACTAGACTTGATCCCGATGGTTATCGAGCCAGAGGACTGGACATCCTTAAGCACCGGCTTAGTACAGCGGGCGCAACTCAAAAAGCTGCTGCTGCAAGATCTATACGGTAAGCAACAAATTTTACGTGATGGCGTATTACCTCCTGGAGTGGTGTTTTCACACCAGGGCTTTTTACGGGTTGCCCAGCAACTGCCCGGTATCGATGAATTACCACTGTTGGGTATCGACGTCTCAAGATCGCCCTCTGGTGACTGGCACGTTGTCGATGACATCTGCCAGGTGCCGGGCGGACTGGGCTATGCGCTGGAGAATCGCATTGTCATATCGCGGACTCTACCCCAGTTGTTTCGACAAAACACAGTAAAAAGGCTGGCCGCTTATTTCAGGGCGCTTCAAGATCATTTGGCACAATCCACCACTGGCAATGAACGCTGCGTCATTCTGGCTTATGGCAGCAACCACCCCTACTATTTCGAATACGCCTATCTGGCTAAGTATCTGGGCTACACGCTGGTAGAGCTAAGCGATCTGACCGTACGAGATGAACGCGTTTACCTGAAAACCGTTGCGGGCTTGCAACGAGTGGATGTGATTTTAAGGTTTATTCAAGACCAGGATTCAGACCCATTAGCAGTCACCAACAGCCAGTCGATCGGCATACCCGGCCTACTTCACGCGATACAGGCAGACAATGTAAAGATTATCAATCCACTTGGGGTTGGCATCATAGAAAACCCTGCGCTCAACGCCTACTTACAACCCTTGTGCCGGTACTATCTAGGGGAAGACGCAAAATTACTCAGCGCCCCCACCTATTGGCTGGGAGACCAACAACAGCGCACAGTCACCAAAAACAGGCAAGCTGAACTGCTATACCGCAACGTTAACACCATCGGGTCCCTGATAGACCCTGCAGTACTCAGTGCTGCCGAACAAGAAACACTATTTGCCAAAATAAAGGCTCTACCTGAGCGCTATGTTGCACAAGAAAGAGTCGATCGATCTAACGTTCCGTGCCTGCTAGGTGAGGAGCGCTCACGAAGACAACTGACCTTACGCAGCTATCTTATCGACAACAATAACAGCTACCAGGTAATGGATGGCGGGCTATGCGTTCTTGATAACACCAGCAACGGCGGTCGCCCCAGACGAGACCTGTTCGAAGGCAGCAAAGACGTTTGGGTTCTATCCGACGAAAACGTTACTACTAGCGCCTCGATGCTTACTGCCACAAGCTCACTACAAATTTCAATGCTTGAAGACGAGCTACCAAGCAGAGTTGCCGACAACCTGTTTTGGCTAGGCCGCTATGCAGAGAAAACGGAAAATACAATCCGCATACTGTCTGGTTTGTTCAATGAATACCTAAGTGATGAAACACGGATTATTGCCAGCGCGACCAGCAATGCCAGCAAGCTTCCGCTTTCGCTAACCGTCCTACACAAAGCGCTCATTGAAATCACTAACGCAACACCGGGTTATGTTGGTAGCACCAGCACCAAGCCACTTGCAAAGCTATCTTATGAAATCCATAAAACACTGGTAAGACAAGATCTATATGGCACGCTGGCCAACACTATTTCCAATGTTCGCGGCGCCTCAAATCAATTGCGGGATCGCTTGTCTCCTGAACTAATGCGAGTGCTCAATGACCTTGAAGATAACCAACACCAAATAGAAACAACACTTGCAGACATAAATGATCACGATCTATTCACTGCAGGTGATGTACTACCATCACTAACTGAGCGGTTTGAAGCCATGTTAGTCTCACTTGCCGCATTCACCGGCCTGGTTCAGGAAAATCTTACGCACGGTGACAACTGGCGCTTTATCACGATGGGAAAACGCATCGAACGCGCGCACCAAAGCGCCAGCATGATCAAGGTATTCATGCAAAATGACCGTGATAATACGCGCCTGCTAGAAATACTGTTGCACTTATTCGACAGCACAATCACTTATCGAACACGCTATAGAAGCACCCTCAACAGCATGCTCGTTGTTCATTCACTTCTGCTTGATGAAGTCAATCCACGGTCTGTTGCCTTTCAATTCCTGCGTATCCATAGAGGCGTGAACCACCTACCCGGCAGGCGAGCCAGCAATTATCAGGAGCCGTTATTGCGACTGGCAACCGCTGGTATCAGCCGGGTAAGGCTTGCGGATATTGAAACCTTGTTATCAGGCACCAGCAGGCGGCAACCCTTGATCAAACTACTTGAGGTTTTAAAACAAATTCCCACAGACATCACTACTGCGCTGACTGCCACTTACTTCACCCATTCAGAACTCCAGCGCAGCCTGATACAAACCTCACCAATGGATACGCTACCCGAAATAAGCCTACAAACTCCCGCAGACGAGACCGCCTCAACTACTGACACAACATCGAGCAACCCAACTTGAGACTAAAAGTAGCGCACCAAACAACATACAGATACACCGCACCAGTCTCACAGTCTGTGAATCAATTGTGCCTGACACCACGCTCAACCGAAGATCAAACATGCCTGTCTTCCTCAATGCAAATAGAGCCCAACCCGACCACTATTAAGTCAACGCCCGATATCTATGGCAACTCTGTGTCCCGGTTTAACCTGGATCAATCACACAAAAA
>JALZUX010000481.1 GCA_023301405.1 Granulosicoccaceae bacterium
TAGCACGTTCTAGCAATAACGGTAGATATCATGATGTGCATGGTAAGTACCATAGGTTTTTCAACGGACTGGTAAGGAATTACGGATATTATGACGTGTTTCTTGTGGAGCCAGAAAACGGGCAGGTAATTTATAGTGTTTATAAGGAAATTGATTTTGCCACATCGTTAGTATCAGGCCCACATGCAAACACAGGGTTGGCACGTGCTTATAATGCAGCGTTAAAATCAAATAATGACACAAAACCAAGTATGGTTGATTATGAAAAATATACACCATCGTATAATAGTCCGGCTTCCTTTTTATCAAAACCCATATTTGATGGTGAAAAACTGGTTGGAGTGTTGATTTTTCAGATGCCGATTAATCGACTGAATAATACAGTGAATGAAACAGTCGGGCTTGGTGAATCAGGTAAGACATTTATATACGGTAAGCAAGATGGTCTGTTAAGAAGCCAATTGCCCTCGCTATCAGAGACTACGTTGCTAGAACCTTTCTTATCGGCAAATTTGTTAGAAGCATCTTTAGCGGATGATGGGCACGTAAAATATACCGACTATCTAGGTAACCAGGTGGAGTCTGCGATCACGGAGATTGATGTATTAGGGCATCAGTGGTACTTAGTTGTAGAACAAGATTCCTCAGAAGCGTTCAAGGCACTAACATCGATCAAAAAAACCTACCTTATCGTGATTAGTCTGGGTTGTTTCATCGCCATTGGCGTCGCGCTATTTATAATGACATACATCCGTAGGCAATTAGGTGCAGAACCTGATGTTCTCGATCAAATTGCCTCCGAAATTGCGGGTGGGGATCTCGGCAGAGATTTTTCCGGCCTTTCACAGCGAACAGGCATACTAAATAGCATGGTGTCGATGCAGGAAACGCTAAAAGTGCGTGATGCATCTGATCGGGAAACGATGAAAAATATCAGTCAACTTCGCGACGGGTTACAAAAGTTAACCACACCGGTCGCACTTGCATCGGCTGATCATCAAATTATGTTTATCAATACAGCGCTCGAGGAGACATTGAAGCAGCATGAGCATGACATTCGCTCTGTAGTGTCTGATTTTGATAGTAGTGATATTGTAAATTCAACTATGGCGCGGTTTAGTAACAGCCCTGGAGAAATGTCATTAACTCTGCAAACGCTGAGTGGTGTACATGAGTGTGAGTTCAACGCCGGGGACAGAGTATTCAAGTTAGTTTATAACGCAATGTACTCGATGGATAATGAGCGGTTAGGCACGTCGATGGAATGGCAAGACATCACCGATGAACGAGCAGTGATGAGTGAGGTCGATGCGGTAGTGAGTGGAGCAAACAAAGGGGAGCTCGAGAGTCGTGTTTGCTTGACTGGTAAAACCGGTGTGTATTTGGGGTTATCAAAAGGTATCAATGGCTTACTTGAGGTCAATCAAGGGTTTGTCACGGACGTCAGCAGGTTTCTAGGAGCAATCTCCGCCGGAGATCTGACCAGTACTATTGACAGGAATTATCAAGGAGAATTTGCAGAAGTAAAAAGAGATGCCAATAAAACCGTGTCTAAGCTGATGGGGGTTGTGGCAGATATCCGCGGTGTAGCAAGTACAGTGGATAAAGCAGCGCAAGAGATCCATACAGGTAATAGCGATTTGAGTACACGCACAGAACAGGCGGCTGCTAGTTTGCAGGAAACATCGGCCAGCATGAAAGAAATGACAGAATCTGTATCTCAGACCGCGGCTAATTCAGCACAAGCTAAGGAGCTAGCCTTAGCTGCTAAGTTATTTGCCGAAAAGGGCGGCGCCGTAGTCGGGCAGGCTATCGTATCGATGGGGGTGATTAATGATTCCAGTCAGAAGATTGTCGATATCATCGACGTAATAGACGACATAGCCTTTCAAACAAATTTGTTGGCGCTGAATGCGTCAGTAGAAGCCGCCAGAGCCGGAGAGCAGGGCCGAGGTTTTGCAGTGGTCGCTAGCGAGGTAAGAAACCTTGCCAGTCGTAGCGCTACCGCCGCAAATGAAATAAAAGAGCTTATTGAGAACAGTGTAAAGCAAGTGGAAAATGGAACCCGACAGGTTAATGAGTCGGGAAAATCGCTTGACGGTATCGTGTCTCAGGTAGGAAAGGTGACTGATGTGATATCTGAAATTTCAGTAGCCTGTCAAGAGCAAGCTGATGGAATCAGCATGGTAAATAGTGCCATAAATAAGCTTGACGAGGCGACACAACAGAACTCCTCATTGGTCGAACAAGGGGCAGCAGCGAGTCGTTTAACCAGTAGTCAAGCCGCTGAACTGATCACTCTAATTGGTTTTTTCGCGACCACCCAAGTTAAGCCTGTAAAGGCAATTGCGCTAAAAGCTGCTTCGTAATGGTTGTAAGTATTTGTAGTAGTGCGAGAGGGCAGAGAGATAATCGATGGAAGTCGCCCTACGGCTTACCAAACAGAATAATTCAACCACTGACAAGTAGTCGTGGTTGGGGCGTTTTTTAATAAAGCTACGCCGTTAGTTATCATAGTTTATTGGCTGTTATCTGTGGCAGGCTACGCAACCCGTTTTCCAGATCAATTATCATGGATCTACAGCGGGTTGTTATTCTGGCTATGCAATGCCACAGGAAGCGGTGCCTTGTACGCAGTGCCATTGTTACATGCGGTAGCAAATGCCACAAAGTACACTAAAGTGTGCAGTTGCGATTTTGGCTAGTAATACGATAAGGGAGGGGAATGCAGTATGCCCTTTAGGGACCATTCATGTGGTAACATCCTTTATTACCGAATGGTCCATCAGCGTAATCCATTTGCTGCTTTAGGCAGCCCTGCTATCATAGGATTCTCACCCCTTAGATCAGTAGCTTTGCGTCACCACCTTTCGATGGTTTTGCCCTTTTCTACGATAGACTTTTATCTTTAGACTTTAAACTAAGAATGAAGCGGTTACCCGTCCAGTCTCAACACATCCTAGTGTCCTTGTTTAAATGCATATCCTTTTCTATTGAGTCTAAGACTACCACCATATGTTCGTATGATGGCGCCTATCGCAATTATATACTTTGCAAAATGTAAACCATTTTTGTGATCCAGTTGTTGTTTATGCGGGTTGGGATTGTTTTAGATCGGTATTGCTTACCATTCAGTGAAGAATCCGAATTTGCACGTCATGTGTGCTTTATTTGGCTGTACTCTGTGCTTGTTAGTACTCGCGTAACCACCTTCAAGTGGCGGCGCTGGTTTTACTTGCGCTGAGAAATTACAATAGCCATCTTGGG
>JALZUX010000482.1 GCA_023301405.1 Granulosicoccaceae bacterium
CTGTAGCAGAAGTGTTCAGTGTTAATCATTTTGTGA
The DNA here is from genome assembly GCA_023301405.1 of Granulosicoccaceae bacterium. Classification (GTDB taxonomy): domain Bacteria; phylum Pseudomonadota; class Gammaproteobacteria; order Granulosicoccales; family Granulosicoccaceae. Next base: position 37 of record JALZUX010000482.1, read on the forward strand.
CACCGATGATTGCTGTGGCGGGTGCGGTAGCTGATCATATGCTTTACGCAATGACTGCGGGTAGGGACTTATCCAAAGCTTATGTTAACAACGGCGGGGATATAGCAATATATTTAAGTCAGGAGCAGTGCTTCAATATAGGCGTTTGTGCTAATCCCTTGAATGGCACTATTGTCTCTAAAGCCAACATAGCTGAGAGCAGTAATATTCGCGGAGTAGCCACTAGTGGTTGGCGTGGTCGCAGTCATTCGCTTGGCATTGCTGATTCAGTCACTGTGTTGGCACGTACTGCTGCAATAGCTGATGCGGCGGCAACATTGATCGCAAACGCAATTGATTTACCTGATCATCCAATGATCAAACGCAAAATAGCGACCGAACTAAACCCTGATAGTGATTTGGGTGAGCAGCTGGTGACTATTGATGTTACGGTTTTAACGCCTGAGGATACTCGATCTGCTCTTGAGTCAGGGCAACGTCTTGCCCGCTCTATGATTGATGCGAAGCAAATAGTTGGTGTGTATGGAAGCCTGAATTCGCAAGTGTTCTCGCTTAACCCGGTTGATGTTGATCAAACTGAAATGGAATTAGAGTGTGCCTGAGATGACTTCCAGAGCATGTGATCATAGTTAGGCTGGCGAGCTAACGTTAATAATATAAAAGGTGAGTATTAGCTCAGATGAATATCAGAAAAATGGTAACGACAGTTGAAGAGACCCACTTGGAGATGGGTCAAAAAATTAGCCCGCCCACCCGGCGTGCGGCCTCAACAGCGGTGATTGAAAACCCATTCGCAGGTCGCTATCAAGAGAATCTTGACGAGCTAATGGCGATAGGAGAGCAGCTTGGTGCTTTGCTTGGGGAAAATTGTGTTGAGGCGCTTGGTATAGATCCTAAAGACACCGAAAGCTACGGCAAGGCCGCTATGGTTGGGGAAAACGGTGAGCTTGAACACGCCGCCGCCATCTTACATCCAAAGCTCGGTAAGCCGTTACGTGCTGCCGTTGAAAAGGGTGCTGCATTGGTGCCATCATCAAAGAAGATGGGGTCCATGGGGCAGCCGCTTGATGTGCCGCTTGGGCACAAGGACGCCGCTTACGTGCGCTCACACTTTGATGGTATGGAGGTGCGTATTAATGACGCTCCGCGTGCGAATGAAATTATGGTTTCAATTGTTGTAACAGATTCTGGCCGTCCACTGCCTAGAGTCGGTGGTTTAGAGTCGGTAGATGCCGTGGGTGAAGATGGTTTACGCTAGTTTTTTGAAGTTTTGGGGAATACGATGGATTATGTAAAGAACGCGTGGTACGTCGCCGGTTGGTCAGCTGAATTCAATAGCGAGCTTCGGCGGGTAACAATTATCGAAGAAAATATAGTCATGTTTCGTAATTCCAGTGGTGTGGTAGTCGGGTTGGAGGATCAGTGCCCTCACCGACTGTTGCCGTTGTCGAAAGGCAAGCTTATTGGCGATGACATTCAATGTGGCTACCACGGAATGACCTTCAATTGTGAAGGTAAGTGCGTTCGTATTCCCGGGCAAACAAATGTACCTCGATCATCACGTGTCACAGCCTATGTGGTGCATGAGATTAACCATATAGTCTGGATTTGGATGGGCGATCCCAGTCTGGCAAATACCGATAATGTATTTAATATGGCAGAGTTTAGCGACCCAGGCTGGCATGCCCATCAGGGTGAAGCGCTGCATCTAAAATCGCATTATCTTAATGTGGCGGAAAACCTGGTTGATCCGGCGCACGTGAGTTTTGTTCATCCTACTACCTTGGGTAATGCATCAAGTGAAAATGTACCGGTTGATGTCAGTACCGCGGGTGAGGTTATCGTGGCATGGCGTTGGATTCGCGACGCCCCGCCGATAGGTTTTTTTAAAGAGTTCGGTGGCTTTACTGGTAATGTAGATCGCTGGCACTACTACTACTTGCATTTGCCGTGCACGGCTGTTATTGATTTTGGAAGCGCTAATACTTCATTGGCTCTTGCGGAAGATGATCGTAACCAGGGTGTGCGCATATTTGCGCTGCATTTCATCACCCCGGTAGGACCTGACCATTCAATTGACCGTTGGATGCATTTGCGAAATACAGCCGTTGGCGATGACAAAGTATCCGACAAAATGGATACCATGTTTAAAGTGGCATTTAGCGAAGACAAGGAAATTCTAGAGGCCATTCAGCTAGAAGAAAAAAGACCGCCACGACGTCGCCCGATTCGAATAGCAATTGATAAAGGACCAGCGGTTTATCGGAAACGTATCCGTGAGCTGGTGGAAGCAGAAAGAGTCCACGATCTGGGTGATCCAGTGGACCCAACGTTTGTTCATCATGATTGACGACCAATTCCGGTCTTAAATTTTCTGGAGGAATTTGTGAAAGTTCAAAAATTTATTGCAACGGCTTTGACCGTTGCGGCGATCAGTGTAATGTCGCTCCCCGCCCATGCCGCCGATACTATTAAAATCGGTGAAATAAACCATTACAAACGGATGGCTGCTTTTGCGGGTCCTTACAAAAATGGTATTGAACTCGCACTAGAGCAAATTAATGATTCAGGTGGGGTGTTGGGTAAGCCGCTTGAATTCATTTACCGTGATGATCAGGGTAAGCCGGGTGAAGCGATTAAAATTGCCGGTGAGCTGATGACACGCGATGACACTGTGATGCTAGCGGGCACAATTTTATCGCATGTCGGCCTTGCTATTTCATCGTACGCTGCGGAAAAAAAGTATCTGTATCTGGCATCGGAACCATTAGCTGATTCTTTGGTGTGGGCAAAAGGCAATGAATATACGTTCAGACTGCGATCTTCAACGTACATGCAGGCCTCTATGCTTGCAGAAGAAGCGGCTAAAACTGACGCCAAAACCTACGCGACTATTGCGCCAAACTATGCCTACGGTAAAGATGCTGTTGAGGCATTTAAAAAAGCATTATTAGCGCTTAAGCCCGATGTAACATTTGTTACTGAGCAGTGGCCTGCCTTGTTCAAGATTGACGCCGGTGCGGAAGTGCAGGCAATAGAGCGCGCAAAGCCCGATGCTATTTACAACGTCACTTTTGGTGGTGATTTGGCTAAGTTTGTTCGTGAAGGAACCACTCGCGGTTTGTTTGAAGGCCGCACCGTTTATGGGCTGCTAACCGGTGAGCCGGAATACCTTGAGCCGCTCAAGGATGAAGCACCTGAAGGTTGGGTTGTTACTGGTTACCCGTGGTACGACCTGACTGATGAATCAAACAAGGCGTTTGTTGATGCCTATCAAGCGAAATATGAAGAGGGTCCAAAGATCGGGTCACTGGTTGGTTATATGACTGCGCAATCGATCGCCGCTGGAATCACTAAGGCAGGCTCAACTGATACTGATGCAATGGTCGCTGCTTTCAAAGGACTTGAAGTTGATACTCCGGTCGGAAAAATCTTTTTTCGAAAGCAGGACCATCAATCTACGATGGGTGCATTTGTCGGTAAAACGGCGTTGAAGGATGGTGCTGGTGTGATGGTGGACTGGGTCTATAAAGACGGTGCTAATTATCTGCCTTCTGATGAAGAAGTTATGAAGTTACGTCCAGCTTCGCAGTAGCAAGCACAAGCTGGTAAAACCTGACCCGGAGTCTTTGTTGGCTGCGGGTCATTTCTTTCCTGAATAGAAGAAGAAAATTTAGCCGTGGGATTATTTGTTGCACAACTGCTTACCGGGCTAGCTAATGCGGCCGCTTTGTTTTTAGTGGCTTCAGGTTTGTCACTTATTTTCGGCGTCACCCGAATTGTCAACTTTGCTCATGGTTCTTTTTACATGCTGGGGGCATTCATTGGCTACAGCCTGATGCAGGTCTTGCCGGGTATGTTTGGTTTCTGGATATCTGTGCTGTTGGCCGGTCTTGCCGTTGGTGTGATAGGCGTTATTGTTGAAATATGTGTATTGCGGCCAGTGTATAAGGCGCCAGAGCTATTTCAGTTAGTGGCTACTTTTGGCGTCATTTTGGTCATTCAAGATTTAGCATTATTAATTTGGGGTGCCGATGATGTTCTAGGGCCTCGTGCGCCCGGTCTGAAAGGCATTGTGCGCATACTGGGTGAGCCGGTGCCAAAGTATGATTTGGCGCTAATTGCTATTACTCCGTTTTTTCTGTTTGGCCTTTGGTATCTGATTTCAAAAACCCGTGTTGGCATTCTGGTTCGTGCTGCCACTCAGGATCGGGAAATGGTTGGCGCTCTAGGGGTAAACCAGGCATGGCTATTTACTGGTGTTTTCTTTTTAGGTGCGACTCTGGCCGGATTGGGTGGGGCGATACAACTTCCCAAGGGTGGCGCTGATCTACTGATGGATTTTAATATTCTTGCCGCTATATTTGTTGTTGTAGTGATTGGTGGCATGGGGTCTTTGCCCGGAGCGTATGTAGCGGCCGCACTGATTTCCATATTGAACGTTTTTGGTGTGACCTATTTGCCTCAAAGTACGCTGGTATTGATGTTTGTTGTGATGGCAGTTGTTCTAATGATAAAGCCCTATGGTTTGTTTGGCCGTGAGGAAGTCGCCGGTGAGCATGGGCAAGTTGGGGAGCCTGAGCGGCCGATAAGGCCTGCTGGTATGAAGGTTCGTTTATTGGTTGCCATTGGTCTTTTTATACTGGCGTTGTTACCTATGTATGGATCAAGCTTTGTGCAGGTTTTGACTACTGATGTCATCATATTCTGCCTGTTTGCTGCAAGCTTGCACTTTATACTTGGTCTTGGTGGCTTGGTGTCTTTTGGTCATGCTGCCTTTTTCGGTGGTGGGGCTTACGTAGCAGCTTTGTTTGTATCGCATCTTAATGCGCCGATGGAAATAGCATTTCTACTCGCACCGGTTGGTGCGGGGTTTGCGGCTTTTATTATCGGTTGGGTTTGCATGCGACTTACGGGGGTGTATTTCGCCATGTTAACGTTGGCGTTTGCTCAGTTGATCTGGTCACTGGTATATCAGTGGGGCGAGTTCACTGGGGGTGATGACGGCTTAGTTGATATTTGGCCTTCAGCTTGGCTCAATGGCACAACACCTTACTATTATTTTACTTTAGTGTTCGGGGTTGGCGGTATTCTTTTGCTTCGTCACGTTGCTCATTCGCCGTTTGGTTACGCATTGCGTGCGTCGCGTGATTCATCTCGACAAGCTGAAGCAACGGGGATAAACACCAAGCGAATTCAATGGGTAGCTTTTACTTTTGCAGGCACATTGGCGGGACTTTCCGGGGCATTGTTTGTATTTTCAAAAGGAAGTGTCTTTCCAACCGAGCTTGAAATTGCCCGCTCATTCGATGCATTGATAGTGATCTTTTTAGGGGGCGTTAAAACTTTGTCCGGTGCGGTTGTTGGTGGAGCATCATTAGAGTTTGCAAAAGATTTTCTGACACGTTTTGAATACTGGCGATTGACCTTGGGGCTAATTATTATATTTGTTGTTATTGTTGCTCCGGAAGGCATCAGTGGTACGTTGCGTAAAATGGCTGAACGCGTTGGGATTGTTCGTGATCGGGAGGGTGATTCATGAATCATATTCTAGAGGTTCAAAACTTGTCTAAATCGTTTCATGGTTTGAAAGCGGTTAATTCTGTCAGCTTTAAAGTTGGAGTAGGTGAGTTACTTGCTCTGATCGGCCCTAATGGCGCTGGCAAGAGTACTTGCTTTAATATGTTAATGGGACAGTTAAAGCCGACAAATGGCGAGGTTCATTTTCAAGGAGATAATCTGGTTGGCAAGTTTCCGCGTGATATTTGGCGCAAGGGTATTGGCCGTACCTTTCAGATAACCGGAACTTACTCATCAATGACCGTTGTCGAAAACGTTCAAATGGCATTGATCTCTCATCATAATCGTATCTATTCTATGTTGCCATACGCTTATAAAATTTATAAAAAAGAGGCGATAGAATTTCTAGACATGGTGGGCCTTGCCAGCCAGGCAGAGCGTCACTGCGCAATTCTGGCTTATGGTGATCTAAAGCGCCTGGAATTGGCCATTGCACTTTGCCATAAGCCCACGTTGCTGTTAATGGATGAACCAACAGCAGGTATGGCGCCTACTGAGCGCGAGGCGGTAATGCAATTGACTGCTGATATTGTGAAGGAGAAAAATATTAGTGTGTTGTTTACAGAGCATGATATGGACGTAGTTTTTGGTCACTCTCATCGAATATTAGTTTTGAATCGTGGTGAGCTTATCGCAAACGGATCAGTCGAAGACATTAGAAATAATCCTGTGGTACAAGAAGTTTACCTTGGTGGTGGAAATCTTTTTGAAAGTGATGAGGCGGCATCATGATTGAGGTAAAAGGAATAAATAGCTTTTACGGTAAAGCGCAAATTCTAAATGACCTGAGCTTTTCTATAGCCGCCGGTGAAGTGGTTTCAATTCTTGGTCGTAACGGTGCTGGAAAGACCACCACTATGAAGTCGATAATTCAGTTAGTTCGCCCCCGGTCCGGGTCAGTGACCTTCAAGGGCACTGAAGTGGTTGGATTACCACCCTACAAAGTGGCTAAGATGGGACTGGGATATGTGCCGGAAGAGCGTCGTATCTTCACTGATCTTACTATCCTTGAAAATATGGAGGTTGGTCGTCAGCCAGCCCGTGACGGAGTACCCGAGTGGACAATTGATCTGTTGTTTGAGTTATTCCCGAACTTGGCAGAAAGACGTAATAACCGCGCTAAAGCGCTTTCGGGCGGGGAGCAGCAAATGCTAACCATCGCCCGAACCATGATGGGTAACCCGACTTGCTTACTTCTTGACGAGCCTTCTGAAGGAATAGCGCCTGTTATTGTTGAGCAGATGGCTGAAACTATTAAGAAAATTAAACAGCAGCGCTTGACGGTGGTGTTGTCTGAGCAGAATTTGCATTTTGCCCGATTAGTTGCGGATAGGGCGATTATTATTGAAGGGGGGCAAAGGAGATTTGATGGTACGTTTGCGGAGTTAGATTCGCAGCCGGAGATTCAAGAGAAGTATTTGTCGGTGTAGGGAGGTGTCCATGCCGGGGGCTGTTGTTTAGATGGTGTCCCTGCGGGGCTGCTATGTTAGATGTGCCCTTCCGGCGGAGTCACTTTTCAAACGGCGAAAACTAACGAAAAGCCGTCTTGCGACCAAT
>JALZUX010000483.1 GCA_023301405.1 Granulosicoccaceae bacterium
ATTTCCGAGGTACCATCCCAAATACGTTCTACTCTGGCATCACGCCAGAACCGTTCAAGCGGTAAGTCACTCATTAAGCCCATACCACCAAACACCTGTATGGCTTCATCGGTGACCTTGGCTAACATTTCAGACGCATACATTTTAGCACTGGCAATCTCGCGATTAGCGGGCAGCCCTTCATCAAGACGCCACGCACCGGATAAGGTCAGCCACTCGGCAGCGTCGATTTCGGTGATCATATCTGCAAGCTTAAACGATACACCCTGAAATTTTCCAATAGGTTGGCCAAACTGTTTTCGGTCTGCGGCATGGTGCAATGCCAAATCAAATACACGTCGCGCCCGTCCAACACACATAGAAGCGACCGTGATACGGGTCGCGTACAACCATTCATTCATGATATTGAAGCCACCGTGCAGTTCACCCAGAATTTGTGACTCAGGCAAACGGCAGTTATCGAAATTCAAAATACAGTTTTTATAACCACGATGAGAAACCGAGCTATAGCCCGGCAATATGTCAAAACCGGGTGTACCGCGATCCACAAGAAAACAAGTGATCTTCTTTTTAGGGCCGCGCGGGGTTTCCTCTTCACCGGTGGCAATAAACACAATGATGAAGTCCGCCACATTAGCGTGCGATATGAAATGCTTTGAACCGTTAACCACCCAATCACCACCGGTTAGCTTGGCTGTGCATTTCATACCACGCACATCAGACCCGGCATCGGGCTCCGTCATCGCCAGGGCATCCATTTTTTCACCGGTTACCGCAGGCATTAAGTACTTTTCGCGTTGCTCACCTTCACAAGCCATTAAAATATTGGAAGGCCGGCCAAAAAAATGATTCAACGCCATGGACGCCCGACCCAACTCACGTTCAACCAACGCAAAGTCAACATGACTTAAGCCACCACCACCCACCTCTTCAGGCATATTGGACGCGTAAAAACCGATATCAATACACTTTTGCTTAATTTCGTTTTGCAGCTCTACAGGTACTTCACCGGTTCGGTCTACTTCATCTTCGTGCGGGTAGATCTCTTTTTCGCAGAATCCGCGTACGGTATCAACAATTAGATTTTGTTCTTCAGATAATGCAAAGTTCAATGGTTTTCCTTAGTCACTGTAAAGTTGTTACAAACGTAATAATTCAGGGCGCACCTGTCGCGTCCTCGGGCGGTATCGTCCGTGCTCAAATACCTGTGTATGTTGCGCGCGATCTCGCACCCCACGAACACGACAGGCGCACCCTGGATAGTCACAACACCCTATACTCATACGGTAATCAAGCACAATTCAGAAAAACGAACTGAATAGATACTTATAAAAAGCTGACAATTTTAATTATCAGCACTTTGCTTTGCACTTAATCTTTTGTCGTGCTGATTCAATAACTCGCCAGCACCCCAGTTGGTCTCTTTAAGACCGCGCATCATTGCCACCAGATTATCATCGCGAATACGTTCAAGCTCACGTATCGAATACTCACCACTTTGCGCGTCTGACTGATCAGCAATCGTCTTGATTAGTTCTTCGGTAAGTTCGGGTACATCCATTAATTTAGTCCACGGCCATTCAAGACATGGCCCGAATTGGGCGATAAAATGCGCCATCCCTGCTTCACCGCCCGCTACCCGATACGTTTCAAACAAACCCATCTGCCCCCACCGTAAACCGAAACCGTACCGAATGGCATCATCGATCTCTTCTGTGGTGGCGATACCATCTTTGATCATCCATAAACCTTCACGCCAAACCGCTTCAAGAAAGCGGTCAGCAATGTGTGCGTCTATCTCTTTGCGTACTTTTAACGGTTTCATACCAAGTTCAGACAGAATATCGCAGGCGCGATCAACCAACCCGGCCTCAGTCTGCTGACCTGCAACCACTTCAATTAAAGGTAACAGGTACACCGGGTTAAACGGATGACACACCATGATCTGGCCAGGGTGTGTAGCGCCTTCCTGCAGCTGAGTTGGCTTATAACCGGAAGTTGAAGAACCAAGAATGGCATCTGTCAGCGCATGCTGTTGAATATCACGATACACAGCGTGCTTGATATCCAAGCGCTCCGGCACGCTTTCCTGTATCCAGGTGGCATCTGTTACAGCCTCTTCAACGCTTGCAACGAAAGTCAGTTCACCTTCTGCAGGCACCTGAACGTCAGATAAACGCGGTAGTGAACGTCGGGCATTGGCTACCATTTCATTAAGTGCAGCCTCGGCGTTTTCAGCGGGGTCATACACCTTAACCTGCCAGCCATTTAGTAAAAAACGCGCCGCCCAACCACCACCAATCACACCACCACCAATCACGGCAACGGTCTTGTTTGTTGCACTCATAGCGCAGCACCACCCGGCGCACGTTTTTGCAATTTCAGCAGATCACGCACTTCTTTAGGGCCCATGATGTTTGACCCCAGATTGGTAATAATAGTTGCCGCACGTTCTACCAGCTGCGCATTAGTAGCAAGTACGCCTTTCTCTAACCATATGTTGTCTTCAAGGCCGACTCTTACATTGCCCCCGGCCAGCATCGCTGCAGCGACATAAGGCATTTGATTACGGCTGATCGCGAACGCTGAGAAAGTCCATGACGGCGGCACATTGTTGACCATCGCCATAAATGTATTGAGGTCATCAGGGGCTCCCCACGGAACCCCCATACATAACTGAACTAATGCCGGGTCATCAAGAATACCTTCCGCGACTAGTTGCTTTGCAAACCATAGATGGCCAGTATCAAACGCTTCAATCTCGGCACGCACACCTAGATCAGTCATCATCTTGCCCATGCTGCGCAACATACCGGGAGTGTTAGTTGCGACATAATCCGCTTCGGCAAAATTCATGGTGCCGCAGTCAAGCGTGCATATTTCCGGCAGGCATTCAGCAATGTGTGCAACACGCTCAGCAGGACCAACCAGATCAGTGCCGGTGCTGTTTGGCGGCAACGGGTTTTCACCACCGCCAAAGACCAAATCCCCACCCATACCTGCAGTCAGGTTAAGAACCACATCGACTTCGCTATCACGAATACGGTCAGTCACTTCGCGATAATATGCAAGCTTACGCGACGGCGTTCCGGTTTCAGGATCACGCACGTGGCAATGCACAATGGCCGCACCGGCTCGGGCCGCATCAATGGCGTTGTCGGCAATTTGCTTCGGGCTGCGAGGCACATGCTCTGATCGATCCTGCGAGCTACCTGATCCGGTAACAGCACAAGTAATAAAGACATTCTTGTTGGGCGTGAGGCTCATTATATTTTCCTGTCAGATTCCTCGTCAGTATAATCAGACACACGCCAAAAAGTAGCCCCG
>JALZUX010000484.1 GCA_023301405.1 Granulosicoccaceae bacterium
GGTATTCGGGCAATCTTCGCTATGATGGTTTCAATGTCTTTCACACCTATTGTCTTCTTTTGATTTGAAGATTTGGGCTGTAACCTGCGACTAGCGCCTGCTTCATCAATGATATCAATTGCCTTGTCGGGCAGAAAACGGTCATTGACGTATCGATCCGATAGCTCTGCGGCGGCTTTCAGTGCGCTGCTTGAGTATTTAACTTCATGAAAGGCCTCAAAATTGCTTTTTAGACCTTTAAGAATTTCTAGTGTCTCGGATACCGTGGGTTCGGCCACATCAACTTTCTGAAAACGTCGAGACAATGCGCGATCTTTCTCAAAGATGCCGCGATATTCCTGGTAAGTCGTAGAGCCAAGACACTTAAGCTCACCAGAAGCCAACATGGGCTTGATCAGGTTTGAAGCATCCATCACCCCACCCGATGCCGCACCAGCACCGATAATGGTGTGGATCTCATCGATAAACAAAATCGCACCATCGTCTTTTTGTAACTGACCCAGAACAGCCTTAAGTCGTTTTTCGAAGTCACCGCGATACTTGGTGCCGGCAACCAACGCGCCAAGGTCAAGCGAGTAGATAGTGCTTTCAAGCAGCACATCGGGCATTTCACCTGCAACAATTTTAAGCGCCAAGCCCTCAGCAATTGCAGTTTTACCCACGCCAGCTTCACCAACCAACAAGGGATTGTTTTTTCGACGACGGCAGAGTATCTGCGCCGAACGCTCGATCTCTTTCTCTCGACCGATGAGCGGGTCGATTTTGCCTTCCTTCGCCTTCTGGTTCAGGTTTGTTGCATATTTATCAAGCGGAGACACTTCGGCCTCGGCTTCTTCCATACCAACGTCGTTACCCAGATCTTCAAGCTCACCTTTGTCTTCGTCCGCAATCTTGGAAATCCCATGAGAGATGTAATTCACCACATCTAGTCGGGTAACGTTTTGCTTATTCAGTAAATAAACAGTATGAGAGTCTTGCTCACCAAAGATTGCAACCAATACATTTGCGCCGGTTACCTCTTTCTTACCAGATGACTGCACATGGAAAACCGCGCGCTGCAATACCCGCTGAAAGCCCAGTGTTGGCTGCGTTTCCCGATTGTCGGAGTCTTCCAGCAATGGAGTGTTTTCATCGATAAACTCTACCAATTCAGCACGCAATGATTCTAGCTCGCCACCGCACGAACGTAGCACCTGTGCGGCTGTTGGATTGTCTAACAAAGCCAGCAACAAATGTTCAACCGTCATGAATTCATAACGTTTCTCACGTGCTTCTTTAAAAGCGTTGTTCAACGTGAATTCGAGTTCTTTGCTCAACATCTCACGGATCTCTCTATATAGTTATTTATTATTTTTTTAATCACAGCTATGCCTCCTCCATGTCACACATTAACGGATGTTGATTGTCACGTGAATACTGGTTCACATGAACAACTTTTGTTTCCGCCAACTCGCGAGTAAACACCCCACAAACTCCTTTACCCCGACTGTGGACATGTAGCATGACTTGAGTCGCCTTTTCCCGATCCATGGAAAAGAAGCTTTCCAACACCAAAACAACGAACTCCATCGGAGTGTAGTCATCATTAAGTATCACCACTTTATACATGGGTGGCTTCTTAAGAATGGGCTTCGCTACTTCAACCGCCGTTCCGGAATCTTCTATAAACTCTTTGTCTGACATAACCCTACAATAATACTTTCGACACTATGTGTTACACCTGAATAGCCGCACTACACGACGGTTTGCACTGCAATTCTAGAATTCACCAGTATACTATTGATTCGACTGGCCTTGCCTCAAGAATAAGATCCCGTTCCGCGTTGAATAAATATGGCGACTGTGAAGCAGGTTTCAACGTAGCGGGGGAAATTCACTGAAAATACCCCTAACAGGACCGTCAGCTGGCTTCTGCCAACCCCATAGGATGCTGCTCTCGAACCATCCCTGATTGCCTGAAGCCACCCGGGAAGTCGTCTACCATAATAACCTTGTGAGTTGCGGCTGCCGAAGCACTCAATAGTTTCGACTGATCAGCTGATAGCTCGCCCTTTTCCACCAGTATTGTCAACCAGGTTTCAAGGCCTTGATCATAAGGTTTACGCAGCCCGCGGTCCTTCAGATCTTTTTCTATCGGGTCTGCCTCGATCGCAAGCTTCATCGCCACCTCAAGGCAACCCGTGATATCTTGAGGATCTTCGTTAATATACAGTGTATCGGTCAGCCGATCACGACTTTCACCAGGTTCCAACAGCAAACCGGCCACTTTACTGCCTAATTTGTCGTTAGGCGTTCGGAACCTGCGGCCCAACGGAAATATGACGCCACGAAGTATCATTCCAACCCATTTATTTGGAAAGTTCCGTAGGATTTGATCCAGAGCCACCTGGGTCTGGTAAATACAGTGCTTAGCACCCCACTCGACGAGTGGCATATCAGCAGCCGGCCTGCCATCGTCTTCGAAACGCTTGAGCACTGCTGACCCCATGTACATATAAATCAGGCCATCTGCAAATCGACCCGATAATTTCTCTTTGCGTTTCAGTGCGCCGCCCAGAAACAACAACGTGAAGTCTGCCAAAAACGAATAACCAGCACTCATTCGAGCCAGACGCCTGAAGTATTTAGCGGTTGGACCACCAACTGGCGATCGTGCAAACCTGCCACGCGTCAAACCGTGAAACATTGCCTGCGCCCCACTACTGATCGCATAGCCAATGTGACCTACCAGAGCGACATCAAATGCCGCAACGGCTTTATCGTGATCTTCAATTGATGCGGCTTCTATTTCTGCAACTAAATGTGGATGACAACGCATCGCCCCTTGCCCGAATACAATCATACTTCGGGTCAAAATATTTGCACCCTCAACGGTAATGCCAACTGGCACGCCTTCATAGGCACGGGCCAGATAGTTGCTCGGCCCCATGCAAATACCTTTGCCACCATGAACATCCATTGCATCATTCATCACTGAGCGCATGTTTTCGGTGTTGAAGTATTTCAAGATACCACTGGCTACAGACGGTCTCTCACCCTGATCCAGTGCCGCACAAGTCAGTCGTCTGCCAGAATCCATTAAATAAGTCATTCCACCAATTCGGGCGACGGCCTCTTCTACGCCTTCGAATTTACCAATGGGAATATTAAACTGCTTGCGCACTCTTGCGTAGGCACCGGTATAACGAGATGCCGCCATGCCAGCCGCAGCGCCGGAGGAAGGCAACGAAATACCCCGCCCCGTCGACAGTGACTCCATCAGCATTCTCCAACCCTTACCCAGATTGTCTTGTCCACCAATTATCCAATCCATCGGTACAAAGACATCTTTGCCACTGTTAGGGCCATTCATGAAAGACTGATTCAGCGGAAAGTGGCGTCGACCAATCGTCACACCATCAGTGTCCGCCGGAATCAACGCGCATGTGATCCCGAGGTCTTCAGTGTCACCGATCAAGTGATCCGGGTCATACGCTTTGAACGCCAACCCGACAATAGTCGCCACCGGACCAAGAGTGATGTAACGCTTGTTCCAGTTCACCCGCAACCCTAGCGTTTCAATTCCGTTATGCATCTGCTTGCAGACAATGCCAAAATCGGGCAACGAGGCGGCGTCGGAACCCGCAGAAGGACCAGTCAACGCGAAGCACGGCAGTTCTTCGCCAACCGCTAGCCGCGGCAAATAATAATCTCGTTGCTCATCAGTACCATAGTGCAACAGCAACTCAGCAGGACCAAGCGAATTAGGCACCATCACTGTCGAACCAGCAGTGACACTACGGGCTGAAATTCGGGTCACCACAGCAGAGTGACCGTAGGCACTGAAGCCAAGGCCCCCGTAGTGCTCTGGAATCACCATACCAAAAAACTTGTTCTTTTTGATAAACTCCCAAACGTGCGGCGGTAAGTCATTGTGCTCATAGGTAATTTCCCAATCATCAAGCATTGCGCATAGCTCGTTGGTTGGGCCGTCAAGAAACGCCTGCTCAGCCTCGCTAAGGCTGGCCGCCGGCGTGCTCATCAGTTTTGACCAATCAGGATTACCACGAAAAAGCTCGGCCTCCCACCACACGGTGCCCGCTTCGATGGCGTCACGCTCGGTCTGGGACATCGGTGGCAGCACAGCGCGCACATACCCCAACAACGGCACGGTTAGAATCTTTTGTCGAATCGACGCTACGTTCATAATGACAGCAACCCCGATCAACGTTAACCAAACCGCCGCTCCTACAAAACCACTCACCGCACCAATCAATGTAAACGCCAGTAAGGCGACACCAAACACCGCGGTAATAGCTTTCAGCGTATGAGCAAACTTTGCCAATGCAAAGGTCAATGCAAGCAAGATCAACAAGCAAAATATGATCGTCATAAAGATTCCAGTTAATGCCAGACGCAGTTGCGGACGGCAATTTCTTTTAAACTTAAATACAATGGCTTAGGTTAGCGACAAATTGAAGTTGGCATCCGCATCAAGCACAATGCGCTAGCGCACTGGCAACGACAACAATCGGATAAGGCATTGCAAAGCGAATTCAAAAAAATAATTGAGCAAATCGGCGAAGACCCAAACCGTGAAGGCTTGGTCAAAACTCCGGAACGCGCCGCAAGGGCGATGCAGTTCCTGACACAGGGGTACTCGCAAACACTTGACCAAATTTTGAATAATGCGGTTTTTGAATCCGATAGTGACGAAATGGTGATCGTGAAAAACATTGAGCTCTACTCAATGTGCGAACACCACATGCTGCCATTTATTGGTAAATGCCACGTTGCCTACTTACCCCAAGGCAAGGTAATCGGGCTTTCCAAAATTGCCAGAATCGTCGATATGTTTGCCAGACGCCTGCAAATACAGGAAAACCTGACCAAGCAAATCGCCGATGCAGTTCAATCAGTCACTGATGGCCAGGGTGTTGCCGTGGTGGTGGAATCAAAGCACCTTTGCATGATGATGCGCGGCGTGGAAAAGCAAAACTCCACAATGACGACCTCAGTCATGCTGGGTCGGTTTAAAAAAGACATCAATACAAGAAACGAATTTCTCAGCCTTCTGCGCAATTAATATTCACTTCCGTTTAATTCACAACTTGCTTAATTTGATCTTCACTCTTGTATAAACCTGCATAATTAGGCAATATTTCCATAAGTTGGATGAAATTGTCCTATTTACGGAAATTATGCAGGAATTCAAGCAATCTTTTAGTCACGCATTCGACCTCTTAAAACAGGCTGATCCCGCCTTGCTGGAGATCGTCAGGCTGTCTTTGGTGGTGAGCTTGAGCGCTACTTTTCTCGCCTGCCTGATTGGACTGCCACTTGGCGCCTTACTTGCCACCCGTGACTTTCCCGGTAAGTGGCTACTAACGGTAATCACCAATACCCTGATGGGCATGCCACCCGTTGTCCTGGGATTACTGGTTTACATGCTGTTATCCGGATCAGGCCCTCTTGGCTGGATGCAACTCTTGTATACACCACACGCAATGATCATTGTGCAGCTCCTGTTAGTCTTGCCAATCGTCACCGCCCTGACCAGACAAATTATTGAAGAAAGCTGGAATGATTATAAAGAGCAATTTCAATCGCTCTGCGTTCCCCGCTTTACCGCTGTGCAAACCCTATTGTGGGATACACGTGGCGCTTTATTGACGGCAGCGTTAGCAGGTTTCGCTCGTGCAATCTCTGAAGTCGGTGCTGTAATTTTAGTTGGCGGCAACATCAATCACGTCACACGAGTGATGACGACTGCCATCGCATTAGAAACATCTAAGGGAGAGTTGGCACTGGCACTGGCACTTGGGATGATTTTACTTGCCATTGCCTTGGCAGTTAATGCACTGGTTTACAGCTTCAAAGGGAGAGCAACCCAATGAGTATTGATAAGCCAGCCCCTGCAGCAAAGCCCGTAACGAAAAGCCCTCGATCAAAACATAACCCATCATCAACAGGTGACACAGATCATCTGCAAACTTCCCTGCTTCCATTAAGGGTGCGATCAGTTAATCTTAATATCAATTCAACTGTTTTATTGAAAAATATTAACATTGATATTACTGATCATAAAATCACAGTACTGATGGGTCATAACGGCGCAGGAAAAAGCCTATTGATACGTGTTATACACGGCCTTATCACACCGCAGTCAGGCACAATCGAATGGAACGGTATGCCCGTTGCCGGCACCGCAACGCGTGAACAACAATCCATGGTATTTCAAAAACCAATACTACTTAAGCGAAGCGTTGCAGCGAACGTAGACTACGTTCTGGCACTTAGGAACCTGACAAGTAAAACCCGCCGCAATGAACTTCTTAGCTTGTCAGGGCTACTTGATAAATCCCAACAAGCTGCCCGATCACTATCAGGCGGTGAACAACAAAGACTGGCCATGGCGCGAGCCCTTGCCACCAAGCCAAAAGTATTACTACTTGACGAACCCACCGCCAGTCTTGATCCAAACGCCACGCTTAAGATAGAAAGCTTGATCCGTGCTGCCAGCGAACAATCAATAAAAATCATCATGGTCACTCATGATGTTGCCCAGGCAAAGCGCCTGGCAAACGATGTGATATTTTTAAGTGCAGGTGAAATTGCCGAGCACAGCAATGCCAGCACTTTTTTCAAACAACCTACTTCAACCGCAGGCCACTCCTACATGAGTGGCTACCTTCCACAAACACTGTAGCCGCAAGCCCATGAGAATTTTTTTACTAATCTTACTAAGCTACATCGCGTCTTCTGCCGCGATCGCAGAGAATTCAATCCTCGTGCAATCCACAACATCAACCGCCAACTCCGGGCTGTACGATTTTCTGCTACCGCACTTCCAGGCAAGCCATAATATTCAAGTCAAAGTTGTCGCTGTCGGCACAGGACAAGCGATACGAAACGCCCGCAACTGCGACGCAGATGTCTTGCTGGTTCACGCCAAACACGCTGAGGAAAAATTTGTCGCTGATGGCTTTGGCATCAAGCGCCACGATTTAATGTACAACGATTTTGTCATCGTCGGGCCAGAAAGCGATCCGGCAGAAATTGCACAATCTAACAACACAACGGACGCACTAATAAAAATAGCAGAAGTCAATGCGTTATTTGCATCACGTGGTGATAATTCCGGTACTCATAAAAAAGAACAAAAGCTTTGGGCACAAGCGAACGTTGATACCAAGCCACACAATGGCAAATGGTACCGCGAAACCGGCTCGGGCATGGGCGCCACACTTAACACAGCAGTAGGCATGAATGCCTACACACTGACAGACCGTGCCACATGGATAAGCTTCAAAAACCGACAACAACACAAAATATTATTTGAAGGTGACGCAGAGCTATACAATCAATACGGCGTCATTTTGGTCAATAAAGACAACTGTGAGCGGGTTAACTCTGAGGCAGGGGAAATATTTATCGACTGGCTCACCACTGCAGACGGACAAGCACTGATTGCCGACTACCAACTTGATGGTCAGCAATTGTTTTACCCAAATGCTAAACGGTGAAGCAGAATTTAAGGCAGAAAAACGTAGCTTTATTCAGTAACGTTTTTCGTGAACCAATAAATAATCACAATCGAGCAGCATAATTCACCCAATAAAGCGAACACTAAAAACCTTATCAAGCCGATAGCCATCCAGTTTCTCAACTCGATCTAAAAATGTATTTGACTGACAAAACAAGACAAATTTTTGCATAGATTCTTCAAACCAAAATCGCCGATCAATAAGAAGTTCAAGCGGTTCTTCAATCATCGGAAAAAAGCCTAACTGGTGTTGAGTGGCCAATGATTTCAGGCCCAGTGTACAATCGGCGTCCCCTTCAGCGACTGCAAGCACAGCATCAAATTCACTTCTTGCCACTATGGTGTAATTTAATTCTGCATTATCTATAGCCACTTCACTAAGCAGTGACTCCATTAAAATTTGACTACCAGACCCCTCTTGTCGCCCTGCGATAGAAAGGTTTTTTACGTCTGTAAAATCCTTTAACTTAAGCTGAGGATTAAAGACTAATCCACGCTGCCGGTAAACCCAACTCACCAACACACTTTCGGTAGACGTAAACTGACCCTCTACCTGAGGTACATTCCAGCCTTTTTGCTCAGGAAAATAAAGATGCAACGCTGAAACAGTAGCTTTTTTGCTGGCAAACTTCTGCAGACCATCAACACTGCCATCAAACGATGTAGCAATACCACACTGCGATTCACGCACGGCCCACTCTAGTAGTGGATCATGGGAGCCGGTAATTAATGATGTAGCAACAGTCGGTTCAGGGCTACTTGAATGTTGTAACAGCCAATGATCAATTGCGGCGCGCGAGAACAGCAACTTGCCTGTAGCCCTGGTACAGGGAATGGCTTCCTCTGCAGCAAGATCATAAACTTTGCGCTCTTTTAACCTGAGTAGTTCGGCAACTTCTTTAGTGGTCAGGTACTCAGGCGCAGAACTCATGTGTTTTTATCCGTAAGAACATCTGTTGCCATTTTAATTTAAGCTGCAACCTTTGCAGCAGCGTTTTCCACTAATTCTAACGCCTGCTTAAGAACATCAACACCAGCGTTTTCCTGCCAGGCGTTTTCACTGATATGGCGTCGCCATAATCGACCACCGGGCTGCCCCAGATATAAACCCAACATATGGCGTGAAATTTTCCCTAATCGGGTACCACGGGCAAGTTGAGTTTCAATGTAGGGATACATCATCTCAACGAAATCTGATCGTTGCAGGGTAGATTTTTCTTTTCCGTAGTAGAGGTGATCCACCTCACTAAGCAACCAGGGGTTGCGATATGCATCGCGCCCTAGCATCACACCGTCCAGTCCGGTGCAGCCGGTTTCTGCAGGTTGATTACTAAAATACTTCAACGCTTGCGTGTGATCGTGCAAGCCACCGTTTAATACAAAGGTGGTGTCGGGCATTTCTGCTTTAATTCTTTGCACGAAGTCATAACGCAACGGAGGCACATCCCGGTTCTCTTTGGGACTGAGACCGTCAAGCCATGCTTTACGTGCGTGTACAACAAAGGTGTCACAGCCAATTTTTCTGATAGTTTCAATGAAATGAAAAAAAGGTTCATATGAGTCATCACGATCAATGCCGACTCTACACTTTACAGTCACTGGAATATCCACGGCGTCCTGCATAGCCGCGATGCACCGAGCCACCAGATCAGGCTCGGCCATCAAGCAGGCACCAAAGCGACCACTTTGTACCCGATCACTGGGACAACCCACATTTAGATTAATCTGCGCGTAGCCATATTGCTGGCCAACTTTCGCGCATTGCGCTAAGTCAGCCGGATCACTTCCGCCCAATTGCAACACCACCGGATGCTCGCGAGGATCAAAACCCAGCAAATAGTCCCGATCGCCATGAATAATAGCGTTGCTGGTTATCATCTCGCTGTACAGCAACGCGTGCGCACTGAGGCAACGGTGAAAATAACGGCAATACTGGTCTGTAAGCTCCATCATGGGTGCTACCGAGAAAGCATGCACTCCGTTCCGGGGCGTCTTTTGACTGTCAACTCCTGCAAACAATATTATCAAACCTTTTCAATAACTTAAAAAATAACTATTTTTACAACAATAGGCTACCTATTGCCGCGAGTGATGGTTATACTTCTGGTTTCATGGTTATGTGACAATACAAGTTACAGCAGTGAAACCACCCCAACATTATACTTCAGAGCAAGCGGAATATTTAAATCCGCCACTCAAACCCCACCTCTTATGGCGCGTGTCACATGCATTCGTCAATCGTTTTATCAGCGGTAACCATCGCTGGTTTTTCAGTATACCTTTCAAGCATAAGGGAATAGAAATATGTCATTTAATTTAGTTGATCTCGTTAAGGGTCAATTAGGCGGTCCAGCTCTAGGTCAGTTGGGCGCGCTTCTTGGTGAAGACAACACCAAAACAGAAAGTGCGCTGGGCGCAGCAATCCCTGGTTTATTAAGTGGACTCACCAGCTCTGCCAATGCAGACGGTGGCGCTTCACTTTTTAACTCAATAAACGATTCAGATGACAGCATTCTGGATAACATCGGCGGAATGCTGACTGGCGACAACAGCAGCAACATGATGAGCCAGGGTTCAAGCGTCCTTGGGTCTTTGCTCGGCAATGGCGCTATGGGTGGTCTGGCAAGTGCTGTGGCTGGCCTGACAGGCATTGGCGGCAAATCATCTTCAGGTCTAATGGGCATTCTGGCGCCTATTATCCTGGGTATTATCAAACGTAAGCTTTTTGGTGGTGGTGGCGGTTTCAGCCAAAACGCAGGCGGCTTACTGAGCCTGTTAAATGATCAAAAATCAAATGTGGATGCCGCCATGCCATCAGGCTTTGCTGACCAGCTTCAAACTTCAGGATTTATGGATCAGATCGGAAGCCTTGGCGGCGGTGTAGCAAATGCGGCTGACAATGCTGCTGACGCGGCAGGAAACGCAGTCTCCGGTGCCGCCAGTAACGTTGGCAATGCCGCGGACAGTGCGGTTGATGGTGTTGGTAATGCGGCCGCATCAGGCGGTGGTTTTTTAAAGAAATTTCTGCCAGTAGCCATTTTAGTTGGCCTTGCACTAGTTGCATGGAACTTCCTAAAAGGCGATAAAACCGTTGACACCTCGGCGATGACAGACACCGCCAGCAGCACTGTTGATGCGGCCAAAGGGGCAATGCCATCAATAGACATCGATGGCACTGATGTTGGTGCCGAGTTTGGCGGTATCTTCAGCAGCGCCACCGACGCCATTACAGGCATTACTGATGTTGATAGCGCTAAAGCGGCTATTCCAGCGCTTAACGACATCACCGGTAAAGTCGACGGTCTTTCTGGTCTTTGGGACAAGATCCCTGAAGCAGGCAGAGGCCAGCTTGGCGGCATGATCTCTGAAAATGCAGGCACACTTACTTCTGCGCTTGATAAAGTGCAAGAGATCCCGGGTGTTGGCGGTATCATTGGTCCCGTAGTTGGGCCGTTACTTGAAAAACTGATGGCATTCACCCAGTAAGAACTGTTTGACAAAAACGCGTCACACAAAAACGGGGCTTAGGCCCCGTTTTTTTGCCTGAATTTCAGTGAACATCCTCTCGATACTTTCGCTGACAGCCGAAAATCTCTATGGTGTACCGTCCTTGCAGGAAAACAATTAGCGTGCCCTACTCTCCCTTTCGAAAATTCAGTGTACAACAGTGGGCAAACCTCACCGATACCACCACGGTTCCACTGACCGAAGATGAACTGCAAAAATTGCGAGGCATTAACGAGCGCGCCTCAATTACAGAAGTAGAAAACGTCTACCTGCCGCTTTCAAGATTACTTAGTTTTTATGTTGAGTCTGTTCAGTCACTCAATAACAAAACATCAGTTTTCCTTAAAGACAACACACCAAAAGTACCCTTTATCATTGGGGTTGCAGGCAGTGTAGCAGTCGGCAAGAGCACCTCTTCACGAATTTTACAGACCCTGCTGGCACGTTGGCCCGGGCACCCGAGAATAGATCTGATCAATACCGACGGTTTTCTGTTGCCTACTGCAGAGCTTGAAAAACGTAAGATCATGCATCGAAAAGGGTTTCCTGAAAGTTACGACCGGCATTCTCTACTCACTTTTTTATCCGACATCAAAAGTGGTCGCCGCAATGTTGTAGCGCCTGTATATTCACACTTACAATACGATATCATACCAGGTGAATTCACAACCATTGATCAGCCAGACGTTCTTATCGTGGAAGGGCTTAACGTACTGCAGGCCAATGCAAGACCTGGCGAGCCAAGAATTTTCGTTTCAGACTTCTTTGATTTTTCAGTTTATGTTGATGCCGAAGAAGAAATTATTAAGCAGTGGTATGTATCGCGATTTCTCACTTTTCGCAACAGCGTTTTCAAGCAAAAAAATGCTTACTTTTCGCACTTTGCCAATTTATCAGAAGATGAAGCAATCGCTACGGCATCGGGCATATGGGACACTATTAATCTGGCCAATTTACGCGAAAATATTTATCCGACGCGCCAGCGTGCTGATTTGATTTTGCACAAAAACTCTGATCACGCTATCGATGGTGTAGAGCTTAGAAAGCTCTGACCAAAGATAGTAAGCAACATACAAGTTTCGCCACTCAGCGGTAAAAATGCAATACAGACCGGCTTGATCGCCAGGTGATTATCCAAGAACCGGGAGCGTGGCGAAGGTGTGAAATTTTGAGTCAAATATTTTTGATCGTTTGAGGCGAATAGTTGTCCTCTTTAACGAAATCGATCGTAATAGCTGGCCAAAAGACCGTGCCCGCAGTAAGTTCCAGTTCCCAGACAGTTACATAGATGCATATAGCACCATTGCATTCGCTTGAGATCAGGCAACCTCGAACCCTAACTATAAACAAGCCCCGCCGCAGTCGACAATATCATTTGCCTCCCCTTAAACATCTATCCAGACTGACAACTCAGGTATCATCGCTCAGCCGCAACAACAGAATTATCAGCCCTTGCCGGTCAGCTCCCCTGTTTGTAGTGGCGATAATTCCTACCCGGCTCTGAAGCCGGACTCAAACCTAATACCGCAGCATGGCCAACCAGCGACAGATAGGCAAGGCTTAGCCCGACACCTGTGCCGGTGATCAACTTTAAAGCATTGCGCTTTTGTTAATCGATCAAATCACTCTCCTGAAACTCTGTTTTTGCTACCTGCCCAACACACAAAAATGGCGTAAGCAGATGAATATTAAGCACTTAACATACACACCAAAACTGAACTGAACGTTGATTCATACAGTTTTCAGTAGATTCTCATCAAGGTTTTTGTCGTTTTTCCATTGCAGACAGGTTAGTTATTGTATATAAATACAGTGTAGGCGTGTCACCACGCACCAGCACAACATCAGGATTAAAGCATGCCCAATAAAAAATCGGTGAGTAAGGCAGTACCAAAGGAAAAGCGCTTCCTTACCGACAGACAAGAGCAAATTCTGAAACTTATCTGCCAGGATATTCGCGCATACGGCATGCCACCTACACGAGCTGAAATCTCAGAGACACTGGGCTTTAGCTCAGCAAATGCTGCAGAGTCACATTTGCGAGCGCTTGAGCGCAAAGGCATGATAGAAATACTGGTAGGCTCTTCACGCGGCATTATTATCTTACCAGAGGCCGCAGATTACGTTGAAGATTGCCGCATCCTGACCACAGATAGCGAAGCCGTGCCCCTGCCCGTTGTCGGCAGAGTCGCCGCCGGCGAGCCTCTGTTAGCCGTCAACAACGTTGAGGATCACTACCTGATTGATCCCCTGCTATTTGACCCACCCGCTGACTACCTGCTTAGAGTCAAAGGCATGAGCATGTGCAACATTGGCATCATAGACGGTGACCTGCTAGCAGTCCACAGCACCAAAGAAGCAAGCAACAAGCAAATTGTAGTCGCTCGCATAGACGACGAAGTCACGGTCAAAAGGTTTCATCGCGTCCGTAACAAAGTCACCTTATTTCCTGAAAACGAAGACTTCGAACCAATAGTCGTCGATCTTAAAACACAAGACTTCGCCATCGAGGGGATTTATGTCGGTGTATTAAGACATGACCTCAAAAAAGGCAGATAAACACCAAAACCTTTTTTTTATTAAGTTCACCAATAAACCAGGCCATGCAGGCAACTCCCTATTGCTTCCATGCAAGAGATAATGCAAACAAACAGATGCTTAACAACAAGCCATAACCCAACAAAAGCAAAACCCTACCCAAAAATCAGCGCCAACCTTTCACCCATTGAAAAACCGGCCGCCTCAAAACAAGAAGCAAATAACGCCATGGATGGCAAGCCTTCTATCGCCCGGTCTCACCAGAACAGGGCAACCCACCCACGCCATCAAAAAATAATGTAAAGGAATAAATCACCACAAAAAATATAAAAAAAAGAAGCCACTCATGACTCTAGAAGCACTCCTTAAACACCCGGCCCTCTGGAAAGGCCGTCGCCAACAAAATAAAAAAGAAACCCTGCCTACCGGTTACCCGGCACTTGATGCAGCACTCCCCTCTGAAGGGTGGCCACTTGGCGCGCTGACAGAAATCATGGCTGCCCGCGAAGGCATTGGCGAACTCAGCTTGTTGCTCCCTGCACTCTACGCACTAACAAAACAACAACAGTGGACGGCATTAGTCGCGCCACCGCATATACCTTATGCTCCTGCGCTACTTAATGCAGGCATTTCAATTGAACGGATGTTAATTGTCGATTCACATCAGGACGACAAAGATGCTTTCTGGGCAACAGAACAACTACTGCGCAGTGGAGTGTTTTCTGCCGTCATTTTGTGGTCAGCAAAAAATGGCGATGACCGACAACAGCGCCGACTGCAATTAGCAGCAGAACAAGGTAGCGCCTGGGCAGTATGTTACCGACCAAGCCGCGCGGCAAACAATGCATCTCCTGCAGGGCTACGCATCACCCTGCAACACAACAACGGACTACAACTGAACATCATCAAGAATCGTGGGGGACAACTGCGCAGCATTCACCTTAACGAAGATACAACCACACACAAAAACAACAAAAAAGGCGACAGCATTATTCCCCTATCACCTAAAATCAATTCAATCAGACCATGAACAAAAAACCCCAACCTGACTCAGTAAAGAAAAAACACAACACCAAAAAAAATAAAACTACCCGACCACTAACTCAACCACCAAAAATAGAAAGCAAAACCGAGTCAAAGAAAAAAATATCACCAAAATCTCATCAACTCTGGGCAAGCCTTTATTTGCCAGACTTATTACTGGACACCCTGAATTACGACAGTAGCAGCGATAACCTTAAAGAGAATAATCCCGGTAACGGCAGCAATACTGCAATAGCGATTACCGAGCGTTGCAGTAATCGTCTTCAGGTTCGAAGTTGCAACCAGACAGCCCGACAAGCCGGGGTCATTCATGGAATATCATTAAACAGCGCTTATGCATTATTACCCTCACTGTCTGTGATCGAATACAACGCAGAACGCGAAGCCGTCCTGCTGCGTCAGGTTGGCGAATGGGCGATGCAATTTTCCTCTGTCGTTTGTCTGCATCCGCCTAACCATGTTCTAATCGAAATCGCTGGAAGCAAACGCCTGTTTGAAGGCTTCGATAGCCTACTA
The DNA here is from genome assembly GCA_023301405.1 of Granulosicoccaceae bacterium. Lineage (GTDB taxonomy): Bacteria > Pseudomonadota > Gammaproteobacteria > Granulosicoccales > Granulosicoccaceae. The sequence continues at coordinate 15,131 of JALZUX010000484.1, forward strand.
CCCCTGATTCAAAAGAAGCTCAAAAAACTGGGTTATCAAGGTCAGATGGGTATTGCTCCTACTCCGCTAGCAGCAAACTTACTGGCACGTGCAAACATACGTCGCGGCATCGTGCAAAAAAGCAGGTTGCCGCAAACTATCAGTGAATTGTCGGTCAGCTACCTTGAACTTCCCGCTGACACCTTAGAGAGTTTAAGGCGCTCTGGCATACGCCAGATAGACGGATTAATTAACGTTTCACCTGCTTCCCTGACACGGCGCTTCGGACCGTCTTTTGTAAATTACCTAGACCGGTTACTGGGCAATCACCCAGACCCTCGCACACCATTAAGGCTATGTGAGTTCTTCGAACGCAGCCTTGATCTACTACTTGAAGTTCAAGACACCAATGCCTTGCAGTTTGCCACACAACGCATGATCAACGAGCTCGCCGCCTTTTTAATTGCAGGAGACAATGGCGTTAATACGTTCAGCTTAACCTTACGCCACGAGAAACATCCTGACACCGTTTTACAGCTGCACTTCTTACACGCCACCAGTCAGGCAAAGCACCTGCATAGAGTACTGTCAGAACAACTCTCCCGAACCGATTTACCAGCACCTGTTTGCGGCTTACGACTATTGGCAGATACTTTCAGTGAAATTGATCGCGACGCCTCTGATTTTTTTGTCAAAAGCCGCCAGCAACAAAAAAGTTTAGGTGAAATTATAGACAAGCTTAGCTCGCGCCTAGGCAAAGAAGCACTCTACATACTTGCCTCTGTCGACGATCATCGACCCGAAAAAGCCTGGAAGAAATCCTACCCCGACACCCACGAAGAAACTCTGAAACAATGGCCTGAACGCCCCTTATGGTTACTTGAGCAACCCAAAGCCGTATCGCCCGACCTATACCGGCGCCTATCCATAGAAAGCAACGCTGAAAGAATTGAAACAGGCTGGTGGGAGACCGAGGACGTGCGGCGTGATTATTTTCTTGTCATCGATCAACAAGGCGCACGTTATTGGGCCTACAATAAACGCGGCGACAGCAGTACTTTATTTATACATGGTGTTTTTGCATAACGCCTCACATAGTCAATGGTGAGACCATCCAGAAATAAAGATGCATAGCGAGGATTACTCAGGTGCGTGAGATTCTGCCTACCGCACAAGGGCTCATTTCTTATCAACAATGGGCGCTCATTAAGTGCCTACATGTGTTCAGCAAAACATTACATGCCCGAATGCCCCTCGCTGCGCGCTCTTTCTGCGCTCTTTCTGGACAGGCACTAATTAATCGCAAAAAAACTCATGCATGACATACCCAGCCCATTCTCGCCCGACAAATAAACACCACTACTCACCTTGCAGAATCAAAAATCAGCAAACTAAAGATAAGTCCCTCATATCCGATAGCCCACTGGATAAAGCAAACGCTAGCCTGCATCACCCTTCAGGTTTTGCAACGGGCAGTTATCACAAAATACACAGCTATCATCACGGTGATCTATGAGCTTACAGAAACTATTCAATCATCGCAGCACGCTGATCATCAGTATCGGCCTGTCCCTAATTGCCTGTGACTCAGCAGTCATCACTGGTACGGGCTCAACAGGCGCAACAGGCGCAACAGACTTAACAATTGGCGCCGCGCTGGCATCGAATAACCTATTGCTTGATGGAGATTTCGAGTCTGATTCTACAACATGGGAATCCTGCAGCACCAACGGCAGCAATTCACTCACCAGCGATGCGAACGCAGGCAGTCAGGCAATAAACGTTAGTGACGGCGGTTGCATCTTTCAAAACATCAACATCAGCGCAGGCGCCACCTACCAGCTGAGCTGCAAAGCCAAATCATCAGGTGATAGCTGGTCTAGCGCTACACTGGCATTTCTTGATGCAAACCAACAACCCCTGGATTCAAGAGAACAGGCAATCACTAGCACAAACTACAGTACCTATTCGGCCACCCTGACAGCCCCGGCTTTTAGCAACGTTGCAGAAGTACTGTTCTACAGTGAGGGCTCCGCAACGATCGATGACTGCCAACTAGAAGAAATCGCGGTCACACTACCTCCAATTAGCATCATTAATGGTAGTTTCGACGACGGCCTGGACGGATGGGAACAATGCCAAGCCCCCGGCACTGTTGAGGTTGTTGATGGAGCAGCCGTGATCGCAAACAGCGCTTGTATCTCCCAGAAAATAGATGTCAGTGCCCCTGTCGCCCAAAGTCCAGACAACCAACCGATGACACTCAGTTTTTTATGCGACGGTGTCACCAAGGTTGGACCTGAGCATGCAAGCTTCATTGTGGCCTTCCTTGATGAAAACGAGCAACCAGTCGCCACCAAAGAATCACCTATAAATGCCACCACAACAAGTAGTGCGGTTCGACTGGATGCCCCCAAGACGGCAGCCTATGCAGAAGTTATGGCGTACAGCGATGCAACAATCACTGTCGGCACATGCTCTGTCAGTAACCAGTAACCAGTAACCAGTAACCAGTAACCAGTAACCAGTAACCAAACATAACTACCGTCCTTTGTGGGCGGTAGTTATGCTTAATCAACAACACGTTTAGCTTGTTGCTTTTTCTGCTTTAGTCGCTGCCGCTCAATTTGCGCCTCCCGGTGCGCAATATAGCTAGCCGATAGCACTAGAATTGCTCCTCCCAGCACCACGTAGCTATCAACGGCCTCAGAAAACAATACAAAGCCCGCAATACTGGCCCACACCAATTGCAGAAATGACACAGGCTGCAATGCAGAAAGCGGTGCATTTGTAAACGCCAAAGTCATCGTATAATGCCCTGCCGTTGCAAACACTGCCGTCAGGCTAAGTAATAAAACTTCAACAACATTGGGCCTGACCCAATGCATCAACGCCGGCACCAACAACGTCAGCGTGCACACTAACGATAAGCCAGCGACAATCGCTAACGGGTCCGACTCCTCAGTGAGCTTCTTGGCCAAAATCATTGAAATAGCGAACAACGGGGTTGTTGCTAGTTGCGCTACCTGACCAATAGAAACGTGACTGAAGCCGGGGCGAACAATAATAAGCACGCCCAAAAAACCAACAATCACAGCAACCAGGCGACGAGCATGTAGTTTTTCTTTCAGAAAAACCGCCGCAGCCACTGTCACGACAACCGGAGTCAAGTAACCCAACGCGGTTACCTGTGCAATGGGGATATGCGCCATCGCGAAAAACCACAAAATCACCCCCATTCCGTGTGAAACACCGCGAATACCCATCATTGCGGTGGCGCGTATTTTCAGTTTGCCTTTAACTATTTGATAGTAAACCGGCAGTAGCAACAATGTGCCAACCAGATACCTTATAAAAGCCGATTCAGCCGCCGGAATGCGAGGCCCGATATACCGTACTAATACGGTTACACTAACAAAGCACAGGCCGGTGACAAACATCCAAAAAATACCACGACTGGTGGTAGCTTCTACCGAATAACTGCGCAAAATTCAGCTCCCTAACGCTCGAGAACAACCAAATCAGGGTCGCCAATAGTTGTTAACCAATTAAAACAACTTGTAAATGAATTGTATATTAAACTGGCCACTTAGATGACAAATCGTCAATCATACAAAAAGCAGCGCATTTAGCCGTCATGCTTCCTGCAGCGCGCGCTGGAGCAACTGTCGAAACATAGTAAGCTGCGGCTCAAATCTGTACACCACTTATATCAAGGTTCTTCGACCATGCGTAAAAATTTTATTATGCTCGCTATTGCCGTATCACTTTCAGCATGCGACAGCGAAGGCATAGATCGAGCTAATATTTTCAACAACCCCGTCGCCAATAACGATCCGGTTGTAGCAAATCCCACTGATGATGTCCTAAGCCAAAGTTCATCAGACTCATCCCCTTTAGACGATCAAACGGACACCGCCAACAACACTAATCCTCTGGGTGGCAGCGGCTCCAGCGACGGAGGCGAAAACAGCATAAACCCCTTGGGTGGTAGCGGCTCCAGCGATGGCGGCGACAACAGCTTAAACCCACTGGGTGGTAGCGGCTCCAGCGATGGCGGAAATAGCGACAATAGCAGTGGCAGCGACACTTTCAACGACGGCGATAACGGCAGCGGTAGCACCACCAATGACAGTTCGAACAATGCAACTGGTGTAGACGCCTCGTTAAATCTGAATCCACCAATCACAGGCACCACATTCGTGAGCACCATGAGCCCGATCCGCTCAACCGACACTCAACTGACGCTCACACCGAAAATAGACGTGAGCGGAAACCCGATCATAAACGGCAACTGCCCTGAAGTGCAGTTCCATGACAGCCTGAAATTTGGTGACTTTATCCTTGCAACGAATGCATGGAACTTCTGCGCTTCAAGCCTTCCAGACTGGACTCAGACAATATCGGTTGCAGAATCAGGCGGAAAAGTACAACCACGCTGGGACTACGATTGGGGAAATGAAGCAGACGTTCGTGGAGCCGTTTGGCTGGTGAAGTCTTACCCTGAGATCATCTACGGAGT
>JALZUX010000485.1 GCA_023301405.1 Granulosicoccaceae bacterium
AAGCTCGACATATCGTTTCAACCTTACATCGCCATCGCTGCGTGGTTACTGAGTAAGCCGATCAGCATCAATTACACCCGTGGCGATTCTATGCGATCAACCACCAAACGCCATCCATCAATTATTGAACTCACCGTTGGGTGTGACGCCGATGGCATGCTGTGCGGCTTTGATTTTCAAGGTACATTCAATACTGGCGCGTACGCCAGCTGGGGACCGACTGTCGCAAACCGGGTACCCGTACATGCATCAGGACCTTACTTCATACCAGACTATCGAGCTCGTAGTGCGGCGATCCACACCAACACCCCACCGTCCGGTGCATTCAGAGGATTCGGCGTTCCGCAATCTGCAGTAGCACAGGAAACCGCTTTTGATCAGCTAGCAGATCAAGTAGGTCTTGACCGCTTAGAATTCCGGATTCGCAATGCACTTCGTAATCAACAAGCAACCGTCACCGGACAAACATTCAATACCGGTGTAGGTATTGTTGACTGCCTACAAGCACTACAACCAAGCTGGGAAAGTGCAAACAATGCAGCACAGGCTTTCAACAGCAGCCCTGCAGCCGGTCACTTACGCAAAGGGGTTGGTATCGGGTCATGCTGGTACGGTTGCGGCAATACATCGCTTCCCAATCCATCCACGATTAGAATCGGTATTACATCTGACGGCACACTAATATTGCATCAAGGAGCGATGGATATTGGCCAAGGCTCTAATACTGTCATCACCCAAATTGCTGCAGACGCATTAGGTGTGCCTGTGCATACTATTCAGTTAGTCGATGGTGATACAGACCTTACCCCTGACTGCGGTAAAACATCTGCGTCACGGCAAACCTACGTGACCGGCATGGCGGCCAAACTTGCAGGTGAAGCATTGCGCGCAGCGCTGCTGCGTATGGGCAATGTATCTGACAGTGCACGCATTGAAATCAATGAATCAGTCATCGAGCTTCATGACGGACCACAAACAGCCACCATTAATTTATCAACCATGACAAATAATGAATTCAGCTACGTCATCATGGCTGAAGAAAGCTATGACCCACCCACAACACCGCTCAACGAAAAAGGACAAGGCCAGCCTTATGCTGTGTACGGCTACGGTGCACAACTCATGGAACTTACCGTAGACACCAAGCTGGGCACCATTAAACTTGACCATGTCACCGCTGCACATGACGTAGGACGAGCTATAAATCCAATGTTGGTGGAAGCACAGATAGAAGGCGGGATTGCGCAAGGTATAGGTCTGGCGCTAATGGAAGAATATCTCCCAGGCCAAACAGAAAACCTACACGACTACTTGATCCCAACCATTGGTGATATGCCAACCTTCAATAACATCATTATTGAAATAGAAGACGCCGAAGGACCCTACGGTGCAAAAGGCTTAGGAGAGCATGTTCTTATACCAACAGCACCAGCCATCCTTAACGCACTACGTGACGCCACCGGAGCGATCGTGTCCGATCTTCCAGCAACACCACACAAAGTATTAGCAGCTATTAACCAAGCTAAACAGTAAGCATAAAGATCACTTGAAAGAGCATTTACCCCCCCCATTACAAAAAACAACACGCAGAACCCGTAGGGTTGATAAGCGTAGGCTTATCCACCCTACAAAAATCCTTGCATTTATTCATCACGCTAATGACCAGCGGCAAGCTCTAGAAAGGTGATTTGATCAAAGTCACGGTCAGGCCACGGTGTTGTGTTGTTTTGCGAATAAGCGCCGGCCTTAAAAAACATAAACTCACCGGCAACATCATAGCCACTATCAGCCATATCAAGTGGTGCAGCTGTAGTTACAGATCCATCATCACGGGTAATAGACACACTCAGTATCGGATGCACTTTGCCGTTGATCTCTGTGCCACTAACGGCAATGCGATAGCCAAATACCTCGTCAATCGCTATACCATCATCGGGGTTTGCCAATCGATCTTCACGCCCGCCAATCAACGGCACGTATACATCTTCACGACCCTCTAGTTCATGTATGTAATACACTGACCCATACTTATTGGTGGGCAACTTGCGATAGTACAGTCGAATGGGTTCTCCTTCACGGGCATGAATCTGCCCAATGATCACCCTACCCACCTGTGATGGATCACCCATACGAGTCACTTGATTAACCATTAGCTTGCCAACAAGCTCGCCGTCAATACCACCAGCGCTGCTCTGTGCCTCGGCAGGAGCTGACGAAAACACCCAGTTGTTTGCACCACCCAAATCGCCATCACCACGGGTGGAAATAGAGTCATCACCCGCACGAAGCATCTCCCGAAGTTCTGTCCTGGGGTATTTAGAACCTGGCGTTGTCGCATCACCACCCACGGTTCGAAATACCATTCCACCAGTGACAGGATCAGTGTAAAACATTTGCTTGTCAGCCCAGCCTTTAGCTAACTGACCTTCGTTAATTTCATCAGCACGGCCATCTTTGTCAGCGTCAATTGGTAAGGTGATCTTCCAACGCGTCAGATCAAAATTTTCTGCCGGCGTGGCTGTTGTATCAAATCCAAAGCTACTTAGCTTAGCGGCACTTGCTACCTGAGTACCGTCACCTTGGCTTTCTATCTCCCCCAAACCACAACCATAGGCTTGCACCTCGACCAGACTGTTCCAGGCGTTTGATTCATTACCATAGCCAATAATTTTAATCAGCTTCGCTATGCGGTCATCGAAATCTATTCTCTCTATGGTGGTAGACAAACCGCTGCTACGAGTCTTATCAACAAGGACTGACCAGTCTGTGCCGTTCACTGAAGTTTCGATAGAAAACGATGAACGGCGGGCATCACCTTTATACCAGGCAAGCCCGATTTCCTTCAGCGTTTGTGGAACCCGCATATCAAGAATAAGCTCCTTACCCACCAGCTCTGATGACCAGCGACTGTCAGGCCGGAAGTCAGCGTCTATGGCCATCTCAGGGGTGTGACCATCATTACTGCCGTCATCACTGGCGGTTTTAATTCGCAACTGGCTTAAGCGATCACAGCCACCTGGGATCGTTGCATACACT
>JALZUX010000486.1 GCA_023301405.1 Granulosicoccaceae bacterium
TGTTTCAGAGTCGGACAGAAATATGGCGTTAGGAAAACTGTACTGCCAATTGGATGGCGGTGTGTTGAATGTCTTTGTGGTCAAGCTGTTAGGCCACAGTTGTTTACTTTAGTTAAGCAGGATTTAGCAGCTAACCATCAAAGATGATTAAGCACAAGTTATAAAGTGTTTTGCCGTTATAAACGCTGCCTAATGGTCACTACACCAGCAAGCGGCTGGCGAAAAAAGAAAGTAAAACAGTAATAATTATCTAATACTAAGGGTCAGTAAATGCAAGTTGGCATCTGCTGTGCTGCCATGCTTACGACAGTAACCATCGGAATTAAAAATACATGACGAAAAAAAACCTATTGAAGACAGCGGTACTCAGTGCGCTTGTCGGTACAGCGACTTCTGGCTATGCCGCACCGGATATGACTCCTGTGCTACCTAATGCTCAGCCCGGCGAATGTTACGCTCAGGTTGTTATACCAGCCAAGTATCGAACTGAGACTTCTACAGTAGTAATCAAGGAAGCCAGCGAGAAACTGCAAATTATCCCTGCGAAGTACGAGTGGGCAGAAGAGCGTATAATGGTCAGCGACGGTGCTAGCGAGTTGCGAGTTATCCCTGCTACATTTGGTACTGAGACTCAGACTTATGAGGCATCTCCGGCGACTTCGCGTTGGGTTATGGGTACGGCAAACAGTAACATTGAAGCTAACCCGGCAATGTTGGCAATGGCCCGTGCTGGTGGAGCAAATCTCGATAACGCTACCGCTGGTCAATGCTTTGATGAACACTACAAGCCTTCATCCTACAAAACTGTGTCTGAGCGAGTGCTGGTGTCTGAAGCATCGGAAACAATCAATTTATCTCCTGCCAAGTACGAATGGAAAGAACAACGCGTAATGGTTTCACCTGCTTCCCGCAAGCTGGTTGAAGTACCCGCAGTTTTTGACACAGTCACTGAACGTGTATTGGTTGAAGATTCAAAGACCATGTGGAAGAAAGGTCGTGGCAGTGTTGAAAAAATTGATCACACCACAGGCGACATCATGTGTCTGGTAGAAATACCGGCGGTATACAAGACACTGAGCAAGAGCGTTCTAAAAACAGCTGCGAGCACACGGGTTGTTGAAGAGCCGGCACGTTACGAAACTATTCGCGTTCGTAAGCTTGTTTCAAATGTCTCAGAGTCACGTGTTCCGGTGCCCGCAAAATATAAAAACATCACAAAGCAGGTAATGGATTCTGAAGGCACACACATGTGGCACTCTGCTGCAGAAAACGGTCTTGAGTTCGGTAAGCCAACTGGCAATCAGATTTGTCTACAGGCAACTCCTGCCAAAATGGCTTCAGTTACCCGTCAGGTTGTAAAGACTCCAGCATCAGTGACTCGTGTTGAAGTCCCTGCTAAGTATGAAACTAAGCGTGTTCGTCGTCTGGTTACTGATGCTCGTGAAGTCCGTACTCCAATTGCAGCTCAGACAAGTACTGTAACCAAGCGCGTCAAAATATCAGAACCACGGCTTGAGTGGCGTTCAATTCTATGTGAAACCAACATGACTGGTGGCATGATCCAGAACGTTCAAACAGCTCTGGTTTCTGCTGGATACGCTCCAGGTCCAATCGATGGTGTTCTTGGTCGACAGACTATGGTTGCTGTTGAGCGCTTTCAACGTGCTCGTGGTTTGGCTACTGGTGGCCTAACGTATGACACACTCGATAAGCTTGGTGTCAACAAATAAGACTAAACCATACTGTGGTTAGTTGAATAAAAAGGGTCGCGTTAGCGGCCTTTTTTTTTGCTGTTGCCTGTAAATCAGAACACCTGGTGATTGTTTAGTAATCACTGGCGCGGTTCAAAAAGCTGACATGGCACACTGACTGCTATCTCTGTTGATACGCTCGCATTGGTGCGAACGCTAACAGAGTGCGAGACTATGTTAAACATGCCGATAGCGGCTCTCAACGGACTTGTCGCTAGATCGTTAGTCGTAACGTTTGCTGCAGTTATTGCCGTGATTGTCCTCTTTAGTTCGACCGTAGATGCTGATCCACTATTGTCTCCGTTCGAAGAACATTCATTGCTGGATAGTGATAGTCAGGAAAGTACCGTTGAAGAACCTCCATTGGTTGCCGCTGCCGTGGCTGACCCAATGGATACGCTCATGCAATCTATCGTTTCGGTGCGATCTACGGTTCCGGACATTGCGCGTACAGCTGCAGATTTTGGTACGCAAAGAGTCGGTAGTGGCGTGGTGCTGGATACCAGTGGGCTGATCGTTACAACAGGCTATACGATCGCTGAGGCCGACTCCGTCTCTATCACCTTTTATGATGGTCGTGTGGTTGATGCAGAAATTATCGCCTACGATGAGGCGTCAGGTCTTGGGCTGGTCAGAGCTGATGCTGGATCTGCTACTACTCCGATAAAATTGGGTAAGTCAGCTTCCTTAGAAAGGGATCAGGTCGTGATGATTATTCCAGCTGGCGGAGAGTCGGATGCCAAAGGCGTCAAGATCGGTAAAATTGAAAAATTTATCGGTGGGTGGGAGTTCATGATCGACGATGCAATTCATACCCATCCCCCAAGTACCGAATTCACCGGAGCCGCGCTTGTTTCAGATAACGCTGAGCTGTTGGGTATCGGTGCGTTGGTCACAATTGATATTGATATTGATTCTAAAATAAGAGTGCCCGGTAATGTATTTGTTCCTGTTGATTCTTTGACCAGTGTGCTTGGCGAGTTAATTGTAAATGGTCGATCACAAGCGTCACGAAAACCATGGCTGGGTATTGATACCAAGCAAACTAAAAAAGGTATTATTGTCGGTTCAGTTACCGACGGTGGGCCTGCTCAGCAATCAGGTGTTAAAGTTGGCGATGTTATTGTGGCGGTTGATCAAAGTAAGGTCACAACCCAAAGTGAGTTGTATGAAAAAATTTGGTCAACCTATGAGCCCGGTGATCAAGTTCACTTGTTAATATTAAGAGCTAATAAGTTTGCAAACATACCCATACTGTCTATTGACCATTATGATTGGTTACGTTTAGACCAGAAGTTGGATAACATAATTACCGAGATGACTGAGTAGAATGATGTCCTTGGATTGCGTTCTGATGATCTGTTATAACGATCTATGAATTTTTTCTGTTTATTGGCAGCGGCGTTATTGTTTGCCTCAAGCATAACTGTTGTAAAAACGGCCAGAAGCACTCTGGCTGATCGAGCTATTCGAAGAGGTTGGCAAGCCAGTGCTGTGGTAACAGGACTGGTAGCTTGTTTATTGCTGCATAACCAGCTGTTCAGTAACGAAGTAGATACAACACTTTTTTTAGGCGGATGCATGTTTATACTGAGTGCGGTTGTTGCTATTAACGTCCTTTTACTTAAAAAAACTATCGAGTATATAAAAGAAGTCAATACCATTAGCGGTATAACCGTACTTGATCCAGTGAGTGGTGTATTCAACCGTCTCTATCTAGAACAAAGACTAAACACAGAAGTCGCCAGGTGTCACAGATACGGATCACCGTTAGGGGTGGTTAGTGTTGAGATCAAAGATTTTATACTTCTCAATGATGAATATGGCCATCAAGGCAGTGCTATTGCAGCCAGTAAGATTGCAAAGCGGCTAAAAGTGCTGTTAAGGGAAACTGATGTGGTCGCAAGCTTCAGTGCTGGACGGTTTGTGCTGGTTCTGCCAGATACACCAGAAGGAAGTTTAACGGGCTTGGTTAATAGGCTGCGCAGTTCGATCGATGGGATGGTCGTCATTGATGGTGGTGGTGTAGAGAGTTCGGTAAAGATAAATGTAAATTTTGGTTCGAGTCATTGCGAACTAAAAACACGAAATGGACAAGAGTTAATTAACGAGGCATTCTCTAGTTCTGGTCAGGAATCTCCGTATGATTACCTTACAGAGCAAATCGCCAACTAGAGTCTGTCAAAAGAAGTTTCATAATTAGTCTATGGTTCATGTGTACAAATGTTACTTGACCTTGCTCCAGTCGCATTTGTAACATGAAGGGGTAGTTGATTGTAAATTTTCATGCTTTTTAATTATAGGCGTGGTCGTTAGTATTAAATAACGTTACAACCCGGCAGAAACTTGTTGGGATGGTGGTACACTAGCCACACTTTAGATACGGAACCATTGGCCAATTGTTATTTCCAATCGGTTAATAGCTAATATGTCTTGGAGTTTATTAGGAGAACCCATGAAAGCGATTTTAAAGAAGAGTGCGGCAGCGGAACCTTTTAGTTTTTCTTTCGTTAATGACGAAGGGAAAATGGTGCTACGTAGCGAAAACTATAAAGCTAAAGACAGCGCATCCAAAGGGATAAATTCAGTTAAGAAAAACTGTACTGAAGATAAACGATATGTATTGAAGGAATCAACAAACGGAATGTTTTTCTTCAATGTGAAATCTGCCAATGGTCAAGTGGTAGCCACTAGTGCCATGTTTGCAAGTGAGCAAGACCGGACTGAAGCGATTAACCACGTGAAATCCAGCGCGCCATCCTGTGAAGTCGATGAACAACTCGGTGGTTGATTAGTCCTTTGATTTGCAAGATACTGTTTAACGGAATTGTGGCAATCTTTTTGGTTGCTGCAATTTCCTGCGCGTCACAATTGCCTGACTTACGTCCACCGATCGAAGTCAATACCGTTGTACCACCGTCAGATATTTCTAGCGATGCCCAACAAATGCTTGCGACACACAACCAAATTAGGCGGCAACTTAGCCTGCCCGATTTACGGTGGTCAAATCAAATGGAAGTTTACGCAACCGAGTGGGCCTTGTTTTTGAGTAATGAAGCAAACTGCGATCTGTTTTATCGAGGGTCGACTGGTTTGCCATTGCACAAGAACGGCATTGGTGAAAATTTATATAAGCATGCTGCAACTACAAGAGTTGA
>JALZUX010000487.1 GCA_023301405.1 Granulosicoccaceae bacterium
TGCGGCCGACCAATGGAGCTTCATGTCGCAGGAGTTGTATCCGGGAGCAGCCAATATTTTCAACATACCGGAACACAACGGCACTGAGACCGAAGTGGTCGTCGCCATTGTCGATTCCGGCGTGATACTTGACCACGAAGACTATACAACCTTACCAGGGTACGATTTCGTCCATGACCCGGCCGTCGGCAACGATGGCGATGGGCGAGACAGTGATCCGGCAGACCCCGGCGACTGGGTAAGTGACACAGACGTTTCGCTTGGCCGTGTCGACGCTGGCTGCCAAATCACCGACAGTAAATGGCACGGCACGGCAATCACCGGGCTGATCGGCGCAATTTCTGACAACCAACTCGGCGTGGCTGGCGGCGCCAACCTGGCCTTATTGCTGCCGGTGCGCATCACCGGCAAGTGCGGCGGATATGTCAACGATCTAATCGACGGCATTCGCTGGTCGGCCGGGCTTTCAGTCAGCGGCGCTCCCGACAACCCAAACCCGGCACGAATAATCAACCTCAGTATCGGGTTTCCAGGAAGTTGCAACTCACGGCTGCAATCCGCAATCAATGACGCGACTCAAGCCGGCGCCATATTAGTCACTGCCGCCACCAACAACGCCGGCTCACTGAACACAACCCCATACTCTCCGGCCACTTGTAAAAACGTACTGACAATTGGTGCCGCACTACGAAACGGACAATTGGCAGATTACAGCGCCTATGGGACTGATATTTTTTTGCTAGGTCCCGGCGGCAGCGCTACCGACGGCATTGTCACCACAGACAATGCAGGCCAACAGCAGAGCGAACAGGAAAGCGATTATGGTTATCACTTTGGTACCAGCTTTGCCGCAGCACACGTTAGCGCCGCACTGGCTACTCTGCTGTCTATTGACCCCACCCTCGACAACAACACTCTTAGAGCCTTACTGAGTAATTCAGCCACCACCACCGCTGACGATCCTCAATGCGATGCCGGTTCCTGTGGAAGCGGACGACTTAACACAGGTCTTGCAGTCAGCATGCTACTTGACCCGGCGTTCGCCCCGCTCAACGACCAAGTAAACCTCGGCACCGACCCAACCACCACCCCGACCATTGGCACCGCACAATCATCAGAGTCACTTCAAATCGGCGCTATCAGCCACAGCTCTTTATGGTTACTCATGTTTATTTTTGTTAGACGGCATCGACAGCACAACGATAAAGCATTAGTTGTCAGGTAACTGCATCCATACAGGGTGTTCCAAGCTAACTAGTAACTGATATCCTCACTGCTTAATTTTCCTGTTTATACATCCGGGAACTCAATTGCTGATACTCAAACCCAACTGCGAACGCTGCGACAAAACCTTAGCCCCTCATCAGCCCAATGCAATGATCTGCTCGTTTGAGTGCACATTCTGCAAACCATGCGCACAAGGCCCCTTGTCAAGCACATGCCCAAACTGCAGCGGCGAACTTGTACCTCGCCCCACTCGTTCGGAACACCACCTGACCAAGCACCCGGGCTCTGCCATTCGGGTTAATAAGGATCACCCGTAATTATTCAGAGCACATCTGTCACGCCCATGGGCGGTGTGCTAGTGCTCAAACACCTGTATGACGAGCGCGAGCTCCTACCCCTCATCATTGATTGATCAGGCACGGCAGGCGCACTCTGTATGGTCACCACTCCTAAATCTGTAGCGTCATGATGTATGAATTCTGCAAAACGAACAGCATAGATGCGATCATCCATAGCCAATGACTGCAGATAAAAACGCCACTGAGTTCGGCCAAAGCACAAAACCTTTTACCAACCAAGAATGGCCTAGCTTAAGCAATAAACCTGCGCCTATAGCAAGCCCACGTCAGACACTTAAGACAGCCAGCCATAAGCTATCAATGGATGACCAGCCGCCCATTAGCTCGTACCATCAATCCTCTATATACTTACTACCTTTAATGCTGTTTCAGTAAATTTGGTAATAGAGTGGAGACAAGAAGTGAAAGACCTAACCCCGGCGCGTAGCTCGCTCGACCCCATTGAAACTGCTTCACGAGACGAAATAACAGCACTGCAACTACAACGTTTGCAATGGTCACTGACCCACGCCTACAGCAATGTTCCCCACTATAAAAACGCGTTCGACACCGCTGGTGTACACCCATCAGACCTCAAATCATTGTCTGATCTGGCAAAATTTCCCTTCACCGTAAAATCTGACCTTCGTGACAACTACCCCTTTGGCATGTTTGCCGTACCCAAAGAACAAGTCAGCCGGATTCACGCCTCATCGGGCACCACCGGCAAACCAACAGTTGTCGGTTATACCAAGACAGACATCGATAACTGGGCCACCTTAGTTGCACGCTCTATGCGCGCGGCAGGCACCCGCCCCGGTGACATGGTTCATGTAGCTTACGGCTATGGCTTATTTACCGGCGGGCTCGGCGCGCACTATGGCGCTGAAAAACTGGGCTGCACCGTGGTCCCGGTATCAGGTGGCATGACTGAAAGGCAAGTCACTCTGATACAAGACTTCAAACCATCAACCATCATGGTCACACCCAGTTATATTTTATCAGTCCTTGATGCATTCAAAGCACAAAACATCGACCCGCGAGACACCTCGCTTAATGTCGGAATATTCGGCGCCGAGCCATGGACCAATGCCATGCGTGAAGAAATCGAACAAGCATTTGATATGCACGCAGTAGATATCTACGGGTTATCTGAAGTCATGGGACCAGGTGTCGCCAGTGAATGCGTCGAAACAAAAGACGGCCCCACCATCTGGGAAGATCACTTTTATCCAGAAGTGATAAACCCTGACACCGGGCAACTCGTTGAAGACGGTGAACAAGGTGAACTTGTTTTCACGTCACTCACAAAAGAAGCATTCCCGATCATTCGTTATCGAACCCGCGATCTCACCCGCCTGCTACCGGGCACGGCTCGCAGCATGCGCCGCATGGAAAAAATCACCGGCCGCAGCGACGACATGATCATCCTGCGTGGCGTTAATGTTTTCCCAACGCAAGTAGAAGAACAACTGATGCGCGTGCCTGCACTGGCACCACACTTCCAGATAGAACTCAGTCGCGATGACCGACTTGACGTAATGACTATCCAAACTGAAGCCGCAGACAACACCAGCAGCGAAAGCGAACGAAAAAAATCCGCAGC
>JALZUX010000488.1 GCA_023301405.1 Granulosicoccaceae bacterium
CAGAGAAACTAACTTACCCTACCGCAGGCACAATTGGTTCTCTTAGATTACACATGATAGACAAGTCTTCTACTCTGTTAGGGTCTTTCAAATCAGGCTTTCCCATACGGCTCGGCAGCATCACTCTTACCATCGCCTGAAAATTGAAGGCGAGTACAGTAATCACCACAGACAGTTCCGGAATCAACAACCAGTAGGCTTGACTAATCACTTGCAAACTTTGAGTATCTTTTAGCAACACGCCCCAACCCACACAGGCTGGCTGCAGCCAAAGCCCCAGAAATGATAAAGCGGTTTCAGATGTCGGCCCGCCGCAGTTGCCAGCACATTGTTGTGGGGTTATACACCACTTTGGCGACTCGGGAATCACCAGCTTCGAACTCGCGGGTTAGATCTCTGCAGAGTTGATCCGGTAGAGTTTTGTGATAACATCCTGTAACTTGGGTGTTTGGGGTGCTTTACGTTTATCTAAAAGCACACCACACTTGCAAAAGTTTAAATGACGCTACACACGCCAACCATCGCAGTAGTTGTCTTTAAATCGTGCGTAACCGAGTTATGTTGTACCGTATGAGCCATCATGAACTTCATGCTCAAAGTCACTTGAGAGCATCTGGCAAAATAAAGACGCTGCTAATCGTATGGATATTGCTCGGTTTTGCACTATCCAACGTCAGTGTTTCGCTCGCTGCGTTGAACCCGGGCACTCAAAGTGTTGCCATGTGCATTGGCGGCAAGTTAGTTACTCTCCTGCTGGATCAGGACGGCAACCCGGTTGAACCACAGGAATCACGTCAGACCCACTGCGTTTTTTGTGAGTTAGAGCCTGAACATGCCATCAGAGTTGACTACTCATTGGCATTTAGTAAGCCCCTGTCTTTAGTTGCCACAGCCTCTCCTGAGGATCGCGTCTATCATGAGCGTGCCCGCCTCAGTCGTCAGAGCCAGGGGCCTCCGTAATACAAATCCGTTTTTCAATCTTAGTTTTTACCACTGATTAACCTCTTCAGGCAGACTGTTTAAGTATCTGCGTGCGTTTTTTCGTTTGCTGGAATAGAGGGAATCAATTTGATAACCGAACAGGGTTTATACGCCCTCGTCGAACGGATTAACTACAATGAACGAAACTACATTATCACCAACAGCTGCGATTGCAGAAGACACGACCGCAGGTGCTACTTTTTATAGACTGGTTTGGAAGTGGCATTTTATTGCGTCGCTTTATGTGTTGCCCTTCATGCTGTTGCTGCCAGCAACCGGAACCCTCTACCTTTACAAGCCACAAATTGAATCTTGGTTATATGCAGACCGAATGCATGTAGAGCAAGGTGACGCACGTGTATCTGTTGAATCACAGATTGCTGCATTGACTGCACATTCAGGCGTAAAACGTATACGTGGAATTACCCAACACGAAGACCCTACACGCTCCACTGTTATTGAGTTCGATGATACAGAAAAAGTCAGGTCTTTAGCGTGGGTTAACCCTTATGACGCCACAATCATCGCAACTGCTGAGCGAGATAGAACCGCTATGCGAATGGTGCGCAAACTCCACGGAGAGATACTGCTGGGTGACGTCGGAACCAAATTTGTAGAGCTTGCCGCGCACTGGGCTATCGTGATGTTTATTACTGGTCTGTTCTTATGGTGGCCGAGAGGTCAAAGAACCGTATCGAAAGCCTTTCAAGCACCTAAAGGTAAAGGCCGCAGCTGGTGGAGGGAGACACATATTTTTATGGGCTTTTTTGCCGCACTGCTAGTGATGCCTATTATTATTAGCGGGCTGCCGTGGACAGATGTATTTGGTGGTGGCCTCGACTACGTACAGGAACAGACGGGACAAAAATCAAAAAGTCTCAGGTTCGGTGGTGGCGCCCCCAACTCTACGGCCTCTGAGGGTACTCCCATTGAGTTTGCAACAGCATTCGATGTCGCGCGCGAACAAGGACTAGCAGCGCCATACGAAATGCGCCCGCCTAAAAACGAAGAAGGAGCCTTCTGGGTTCGCTCTGCCAGTAAGCATCGTAGCGAGCAAACTGAGCTTGTGGTAGATCAATATACCGGGTCAGTACTCGCAAGAGTCGACTTTGCAGATAATCCGCCACTGGCCAGAGCCCTTTCCTACGGAATATCATTTCATCAGGGTGAGCTATACGGCCGGCTAAATGTGATTCAAAACACTATTGCAGCGTTATTGGCTTTTGCACTTGCAATAACTGGTTTTGTTACATGGTGGAAGCGCCGCCCGGCCGGTAAGCTTGGGGTACCAGTTGCTCCAAAAGCCAGTTTGTCAATTGGCTTGATCGCACTCATTTTAGTGTTAGCATTTCTACTGCCGCTGATGGGCTTGTCGCTGTTAGTGGCACTGGTACTTGATCAGTTGATCTTTAAGCGTTTGGGATGGTTTAGAGGTTAATTTCTAAAGATTGGAATGTGCTGTGCTGGTAATTCAGCAACAGACCTTTGGCATCCATTAGAGCAAATCGAAGACGCAGGCATGAGGGCCTGCGTCTGGCCAACTGCTCTTTAATAAAATTAACGCCGTGATGGCTTCTGTAGCTGCGATTGGTGTAGCCGGGCGCTTATAGGGCATTACATACAAATCATTGTTGAGATCTATGGCCCGCGCAGTGCCCCGCGCAGTGGCGTTAACCCAATGCTATAAGCCGGTAGAGCCCGCTAACAAGTGCATCCCTGTAGAAAGCTGGTGACCAGTTCTAAACGTTGGCACCGTTTATGTTCGCTTACAACCTTCCTTTGCTGCAACGACGGCACCAGCAAGTACCAACGGTGCTGCCAATAAAAAATTGGTAGGCAATGAATAAATGGCAAAGCACATGACACCTGCACACCTGGTAGTGTTTGATGCAACCCCGTGCACTCCAACA
>JALZUX010000489.1 GCA_023301405.1 Granulosicoccaceae bacterium
CCTTTCAACAAAAAACGAAAACTTAGGTAAGCTCATGGAACATTAATCATAGATTTCAGATGACCAAACTTACCCTGCAATCAACCATCACTCTAGTGGGCTGTCCGAGAACTGAGGCCATCCAAGCCCGACAGCAGCTTTTGTCAAACGAGCTTTGATCAAGCAGCCAGAGCAAGCTCCGCATCATCAAATATATCAAAAACAGCGTTCATTCGAGTAACACGAAAGACATCCGCGACCTGCCCAGTGACCCCGCACAACAAAAACGTGCCATTGGCTCCAAGCATTTTTCGAATCGACACTAAAGCACCCAAACCACTGCTGTCTAAATATCTGACTTCACTTAAATCAAGGATAATGTTGTTTGCTCCTTGTTCAATTTGTTTGGCGATCAAGGCTCGAAACTCGGCCTCTAAATGAGCCATCAGCCGAACCTCCTTCAGATAAATCACCAAGTGATGATCAACTTGCTCCACTTCCATTAGCATTGATTGCATCCTTTCAAGGCCGGTAAAAACACTGCCTGCCGACTGACACTAAGAAACTCACAGTCGCCGGACATACTTACTGTGATGAGGTTATCGCTTGCACTAGTACTGTTGTCACAAAACACACCGATAGTGTGAACTGACGGCACTTTTCTGCTCAACTTGAATCTGTCAGGCTACACGGAAGTTTCAAAACAAACTATTCCTCCCACTTATAAATCTCTACCAAAAATTAACTGCAGTATCGAAAAGCTTTTCTCTTTGCTCGACACTTAAAAAACAGGCAAAAAAAAACCCCGCAAGGCGGGGCTTTTTTAAACAACCAGACTACTTGCGCTGTATTACAGTGCGCCAGCCTGCGGCTTCATATCAGCCGGATCAATACCAGCAACTTCCACTGGCTTTTTCATTGCGTCACGACGGAATGGCTCGCCAAGCTCTTGATTCAAGATAACCTCGATAAACGTGGTAACTCCATCAGCCTGTGCTTTACAAGCAGCGCTTAATGTATCAGTTAGCTCATCCATTGTGTTTACAATCACACCTTTTAGACCACAGCCATCAGCCACTTTGGCATAGCTTAAGCCCGGATCAAGCTCGGTACCGACGAAGTTATTCTCATACCAAAGTGTGGTATTTCGCTTTTCAGCACCCCATTGAAAGTTGCGGAAAATAACCATTGTTATCGCAGGCCATTCATCACGACCAATGGAAGACATTTCACTCATCGAGATACCAAACGCACCATCGCCGGCAAAACCCACAACCGGTGTATCAGGACAACCGATTTTCGCACCAATGATTGACGGAAAGCCGTAACCACAAGGCCCAAACAAACCTGGAGCCAGGTATTTGCGACCCTTTTCAAAAGTCGGGTAAGCGTTACCGATTGCGCAGTTGTTACCAATATCACTGGAGATAATAGCCCCTTCAGGCATGCCCATTTGAATCGCGCGCCACGCCATACGGGGAGACATACGGTCAGGCTCACGAGTACGACTGTCTTCATTCCAGCTTGTACCAGGATCATCATCTTCATGATCCATACTTGAAAGCGCCTGCAACCAGCCAGACTTGGTGGTGCGGATCAGATCTTTTCGCTCTTCTCTGCCAGCATCACCAGCATTTGATTTCAGTTGTGACAATAGAGATTGTGCGACCATTTTTGCATCACCACAAATTCCTACAGACACTTTCTTGGTTAAACCAATTCGATCAGCGTTGATATCGACTTGTATTATTTTCGCGTCCTTCGGCCAGTAATCAATGCCGTAGCCTGGCAGCGTAGAGAACGGATTCAGTCTGGTTCCCAGTGCAAGCACCACGTCAGCTTTCGCGATTAGCTCCATTGCCGCCTTGCTGCCGTTATATCCCAGCGGACCAACCGCCATTGGGTGAGAACCCGGGAAACTATCGTTATGCTGATAACCACAGCATACCGGTGCCGTTAAACGCTCTGCCAGCGCAGCGCAATCATTGATTGCATCGCCAATAACAACACCAGCACCAGACAAGATTACTGGAAATTTTGCTTCTGACAGCAAAGCAGCTGCGTCTGCGATGGCATTGGCACCGCCAGCTGGTCGCTCAAGCTCAACAACCTGTGGAAGCTCGATGTCAACTACCTGCGTCCAGTAGTCGCGAGGTATGTTGATCTGTGCCGGAGCACTACCGCGCCACGCCTTCAGAATAACGCGGCTCAATACTTCTGCAATTCGGGTAGGATCGCGAACTTCTTCCTGGTAGCACACCATGTCAGTGAACATAGCCATTTGCTCGACTTCCTGGAAGCCGCCCTGCCCGATAGTTTTATTAGCCGCCTGTGGCGTCACTAGCAACATAGGCGTGTGATTCCAATAGGCTGTTTTTATCGCCGTTACAAACCCAGTGACGCCGGGCCCGTTTTGCGCAATCGCCATACCCATCTTGCCAGTAGCTCGGGTATAGCCGTCGCAAATCAGACCGCCGTTTGTCTCATGCGCAACGTCCCAGAAGGTGATGCCGGCTTTCGGAAAAAGATCCGAAATAGGCATAAATGCCGAGCCAATAATGCCAAATGCGTGTTCGATTCCATGCCGTTGTAGTACTTTTACAAAGGCCTCTTCAGTGGTCATTTTCATTGTTGGAGAATCCAGATTTATGATTTTGAGCTCATGGTGTGTTTTCAAGGCAAAAACCACAAGTGCCAGATGAAACGCTCTATAATGCCAGCATTTGCGCTAATCGTGCGCCGACTGCCAGCCGCACAGTATAGTTGTTATTTTTCGGCAGGTAATCCCGCCCGCATAATGATCGAGCGACAGAAAATCAGATTGAAATGTCTATGGTAGTGGTTGCCAGAAACCATTCAGGCTTCATTGCTAATGGAACAGCGTATCTATTTACCAGCAGACGATACCTTTTCACATCAATCTTGGTGCTTCACATTTTGTTCGCCCGGTGCAATTGGCGGCGACATTGCTCTCTCAATCAAGAGCCTGTATAGACAATGAGGCCACATGATTAAAGACTTGAGTGAAACCTTAAACAGAGAAAAATCAACGATTTACACATCACTCAAAAAATCACAACTCAATGTCGCGACTCGCTGCATCAATTCCGCTGTATTTCTCTTATAATAGCTTTCACCAGCAGCGGAGAATTCGACATCAGAATCAAGCACCGTAATCACACTGCCCGCCTATCAACGGCTGCACGAAAAAAGCCAAAAAAAAATGTCTGAGGCTGAGCCCAAAGCGCTGATTCAATCCGTCGGTATAAGCAAATCCTTTGGTGAAGTAAAAGCCAATCAGGATATTGACTTCGCAGTCTATCCGTCGCAAATTCACGCTCTACTTGGTGAAAACGGCGCTGGCAAATCAACCTTGATGAAAATCATCTGCGGCCTGCAACAACCCGACAGTGGCACACTGTACTGGAAGGGCAACGCCTGCAACATCATCAATCCAAAAGCCGCCCGAGCACAAGGCATCGGCATGGTTCACCAACACTTTGCATTATTCGAAGGGCTATCAGTCGCCGAAAACATCGCCTTCAGCATTGATGGTGCAGTGCAAGGGCCAAAACTCGAACAACGCATTCTGGATTTAGCAAAACGCTTTGGTCTCGATGTTGAGCCACGCCGCGTCGTCTATGAACTATCAGCCGGTGAACGCCAACGAATCGAAATTCTAAGAGCCTTGTTACTTACCCCGGAACTCCTAATCCTTGACGAGCCAACATCAGTACTGACACCGCAAGAAGCCGATCAGTTATTCGATACCGTGCGAAAACTCGCCAACGAAGGCCACGGCATTGTTTTCATCAGCCACAAGTTAAAGGAAGTCAGCGCGCTATGTGACGCCGCCACTGTACTGCGTGCCGGCAAGGTCGTTGGCACATGTGACCCGCGCAACACCAGCGCTGAATCCATGGCAGAACTGATGCTTGGCAGCCGCGATATAACAGCCTCTCGCCAAGCAACAGATCCGGGCGCTGCCAGACTCACTGTCCAGAACCTGCAACTTCAAAACGACGACCAAAAACTCCGTATTGATTCACTGCAGTTACGCGCCGGTGAAGTATTCGGCGTGGCGGGCGTAGCAGGCAACGGCCAGGAAACTTTATTTGCAGCATTAAGTGGCGAGGCGCGTTGTAAACAACACAACGCCATCACCATTGATGGCACCCCGGTCGGGCAATTCGGTCCCAACGAACGCCGCGCACATAACGCCATGTTTGTGCCTGAAGAACGACTAGGTCATGCAGCAGTGCCTTACATGGATTTAATAGACAACACATTACTAACCAACCTTGCCAATAAAAATGCCACAAGGCGCGGCTTCGTAAACAAACGTTTTTTAATCGACACCGCGCAATTAATTTGCGACAAATTCAATGTCAAACATGCCGGCACCAGCAAAGCCGCACGAAATTTATCGGGCGGTAATTTACAGAAGTTTGTCGTCGGTCGTGAAATTGTAAAGCAGCCTGCCGTGCTTATCGTTGACCAACCCACCTGGGGCGTCGACGCCCTTTCAGCAGTGCAAATTCGCGAAGCGTTAATGGCATTGGCTGCCGACGGCTCAGCCATATTGGTGATCAGTCAGGATCTCGACGAACTCCTTGAAATCTCAGATCGCCTGGCAGTCCTACATCATGGCGCGCTTGGCACGGCACGCCCGATAAACGAATGGACCGTGGAAGCTTTGGGACTTGCAATGACAGGTAGCCACAATTCCCTTGACCATAGCAACACGGGCGAGACTGCATAATGTTTACCCTTGAACCCAGATCCAACATTTCCTTCTGGACCAGCCTGCGTTCTATTGCCATTGCTCTCGCCATCACGGTATCCATTTCGATACTAGTGCTTTGGGTCATGAGCGACAAGCCCGCCGATGCAATCTGGCAAATGCTGACTTTCCCGTGGCAAGGTCGCCGCATAGAAGTACAGATCGGATTAGTGCTACAGCAAACGGCCTACCTAGCAGTGATTGCGCTTGGCTTATCTGTAGGTTTCAGAGCCAACGTCTGGAACATTGGTGCCGAAGGGCAATTCGCACTGGGCTCCATTGGCGCCTATCTCACTTACGTCGCACTAGGCAGCCCTGATAGTACGTGGGCCTTGCCGCTTATCCTTTTAGGCGGGGCATTTTTTGGCTGTTTATGGGCTCTAATTCCCGCCGTACTTCGAGTAAGGTATAACACCAACGAACTACTCACCTCGTTAATGCTGGTCTACATCGGCGGTCACATACTCACCTACCTTTGCATTGGTCCCTGGAAAGGTGACCCCAAGGCAGGCCAGGCAGAAACTTACCCAATGGCTGAAGGGGCCAGACTGGAAACAATAATTTCAGGCACAGAAATGCATACTGGTTTAATCATCTTGCTCGTTGCATTTGCAGTCCTTGCTGCCATTTTACTGTTTACCCTGCTAGGGTATCGCTTACGCGTTGCACAACACACCCCTCGTGCTGAACGCTTCGCAGGTTTTTCACCTGATAACACTGTGTGGTTATCCTTCATTATTTCAGGTTCCATGGCCGGACTCGCCGGTGCCGTCTACCTGACCGCCGAAACCGGCAAACTCATTCAAGCAGAAAACTACCTTGAAAACTTTGGCTTCGCTGCCATCGTTATCGCATTCTTAGGGAGACTTCATCCCATCGGGATTTTATTGGCCGCGTTTATGATCTCCTACGTCAATGTTGGAGCATCTTACATTCAGGCTTCCCTTGGTGTTGATGACTCCGTAGCCAACCTGATCGAAGTCACCGCACTGTTCGCTTTTTTAAGCACCACCATGCTTGATCAATATCGCGTGCGCTTCAGTAAAAAACCATCGGCAACACTGCAACAGGCCGCATAATGACCCCCGAGATGCTGTTTTTTTTAAAGCTACTAACCGCCGCTATTCTACTTGCCACACCGTTATTGCTTGCCGCACTTGGTGAACTCGTGGTTGAAAAATCAGGCGTGCTCAATCTGGGTGTGGAAGGCATGATGCTAATCGGCGCGTTGTTCGGTTATATCGCCGCCTACAACCTACAGACCATCACCTGCCTTGAAGAACTTATACCGGGTTTCTGTCAGAAAGAAGAACGCATTTTTACTTTCACAGATTACCTCATCTCCCTACTTACCGCGGCCTTTGCAGGCGCTATGTTGGCAGCAGTATTCGGTTTCTTAACGCAGGGACTACGTGCAAATCATGTCGCCGTCGGGCTGGGCTTAACCATCCTTGGTGCAGGGCTTACTAATTCACTTGGCAGTAATTTTTTAGGCACTAACTACACGTCTGTCCAAGTAGCCGATCACCCACAGGTTTTTGGACAAGACCTGCTGGTGTGGCTGTCCCTGCTGGCAGTACCAGTAATTTGGTACGTTTTACAAAAAACCCGCCTGGGGCTGGTTATTAGAGCCGTAGGTGAGAACCATGACAGCGCCTATGCGCTAGGTTACAACGTTCCCAAAATCCGTTTTTATTGCATTCTATTCGGCGGCGCCATGGCAGGCTTGGCCGGAGCCTTTATTGTACTGGTGCATGTCGACTGGAAAGAAGGAGTCACCGTTGGTAAAGGCTGGCTTGCATTAGCGCTTATTCTGTTTGGCACCTGGCGTCCAATTCGAGTGTTGGCAGGCGCCTATATATTCGGTTTGCTTTGGGCATCCGAGCTTCGCTTCGACAACCTATTCCCTGAGTGGCAGCTAGAGTGGAAAACACTGCTCACCACAGCACCCTACCTGTTTACAATATTGGTACTGGTTATTATCTCCCGCAAGCCGGGAAGAATACGCCAGAGCGCACCCGCATCACTTGGAAAACCTTTTAATCCACCGTCCTGAACGCACGGGACAACAACAGAGAAACGCGAAACCATGAAGAAATTTTTACTCGCAACCGCCGCGACCCTGCTCTTAGGTGGTGTTGCCCATGCCGAAAAAACCAAAGTCGGGTTCATCTATGTAGGGCCGGTTGGCGATCTTGGCTGGACTTACCGTCACGATATCGGACGCCAGGCAATCGAAGCTGAATTCGGCGACAAAGTTGAAACAACGTTCATCGAAAACGTACCGGAAGGTGCAGAAGCGGTAAAGCAAATTACACAACTGGCAGAGACCGGCCACGACATCATCTTCACCACATCGTTCGGCTTTATGGACCCAACCAATCAGGTAGCCGCACAATATCCCGATGTTAAATTCGAGCACGCGACAGGCTTCAAACGTGAGTCTGACAACGTATCTACTTTCTCAGCACGCTTTTATGAAGCTCGCGTGGTTCAGGGACTAATAGCTGCAAAAACGACTAAAACAAACAAGATTGGTTATATTGCCTCTTTCCCTATTCCTGAAGTAGTTCGTGGCATTAACGCTTTTCAGATGGAATTAGCCAAACATAACCCCGATGCAGTGGTTGATGTGAAGTGGATATTTACCTGGTTTGATCCCGCCAAAGAAGCAGAAGCCGCGCAAGCATTTATCGACGCCGGTGCAGACGTCATTGTGCAGCACACAGACAGCCCGGCGGCGATGACCATCGCTGAAAAAACACCTGGTGTGTACGCATTCGGTCAGGCATCAAACATGTCACGCTTTGGCGACACCAGCCACCTTGTGTCTATAGTAGACAACTGGGATAGCTACTTCGTGGATCGCGTTGGTGCAGTCATCGACGGTAGCTGGTCACAAACTGACACCTGGTGGGGGCTTTCTAAAGACGGCGCCGGCAATGGTGTTGGCATGGTTGAACTTGCGTCATACGGCAACATCTCTGACGACCTAATGGCAGAAGCCAAAGCACTGGAAGAAAGCCTGCGTTCCGGTGAAAGACATGCATTCCCCTGCCCG
>JALZUX010000490.1 GCA_023301405.1 Granulosicoccaceae bacterium
AGCTCTTGCGAGAGACTGTCTTCCAATACATTAAAAGCATCATTAGTTGCAACTGGCGCTGAGTTTTCACCTGAAAAAATGACCTGAACCGTAACAGGCGCACTTGGCTCATTGACACCATCAGTCACCCGATAGGTAAAACTGTCTACAGTAGACGCTGGCACGTCACCCAAACCCTCGTAACGAAAACCACCATTGGACCGGAAGCTCTGACTAAATGTTGATAAGTTTGATGCAAAACGAGGCAGCTCTACCAGCTCTGCGGTTAAGCACGTGTTAGTAACATGCTCATCATCATCATCATTAACCAACACTCCGTCTGATCCGTCGATCTTCTCACAGCGATCATTGTAGTTAACCCCTCCATTCTGAACGAAACCCGGAAAAATCAGTTGATAAGTATCAGCTGCCGGAATCGGTGCTGCATTCACCCCGACGTCAAAGCAAAAAACCGCCCTGGTCGGGTCAGTGGCAGAACCGTCGCGGTCAACAAATGAAAGTTCGTATTCCAGCCCTATCGGTGCGTATAAAGGTGGCGGAAAGACAACCACTTCATTGTCAGAGGGAACAAAGTCCACTGAGCAGGTTGGCTGATCTGCAAGGCATGCTTCGAGCAAAGAATTGGGCACAATCGAAAAATCGAGCTCAGCACGACACTCTTCCAGTTGTCCCTGGCGCAAAATTCGAGCTGATACCGACGCAATGCCAGTGTCATCGCTGGCAGGAATACGAATAACGCTATTGCCATTGCTAAGCACATCACCATCATTCAACGTAACAGACGGCAGAGTGTTCTCACCTCGCTCGCCTGAATCAGAACCTGAACCACCATTGCTGCAGCCTGCAAGCGCCACAAGAAAACAGAGCAACAGAAGAATTTTTTTATCCACGAACCTGGGCACCTTTAGGATTGTTTTCTCATACATCATCTTTCTCACAAAGCAGGCATTTACCGTCATGACGTAAAGTGTACACCAGAGATGATTAAGGCGTTGCCTATCACGATGAAAACTTTCGTTACATAACGAAGACCGACCACCCTACAAGATACCTGTCAATTGAATCAGTTTTTGCCAACTGCGTACAGGTTAATGACCACAGCGCGCACGATTCCGTATTTTTGTTACCACATTTAAGCTCGTCTAACGCTAACCTCACCCGACGATACAAACACGCAGGCCGTGCCTGTTTGTACTCTCAGTCGTCCAGTCTCATCCACGCCGTCAGCACGCCCTTGCAAAGCTTGAGCGCTGCCCGGATTGACTTCAACTTGCGCACCGGCAAAAGCATCATAGCGAGGCCAATCCCGCGCTAAAATGCCCATATTGTCAGTGACCGATCCACTACTACAACGAAGGTAGACTGCGGCGGCTAAATTCCCGATAAGCAGCGACCGGTCTGGTGGAAAGCCACCACACTGATCGAATAAATCGGTACTGGCCTGGTCAATTTCCTTTTGCTCCGCGCCACGCTGGTAGTTAACACCGATGCCTACAATCAACGTGGTTGTGTGAGCAGTATGGCTCGCCACCTCAACCAGAATTCCAACCAGTTTTGCATCGTTTACCAGGATGTCATTTGGCCACTTGATTTTTGCCTGTGCAACTGACCACTGCCACAAACAGTCACACACCGCAGCACCAGCTAGCAGCGACACACCCCCGACGTCAACTAGCGCAACCGGCACAGTGAATCTCAATGAAAAGGTAACCCCACGCAATGGCGTATGCCAAGTTTTTCCTCGCCGCCCTCGACCCGCCGTTTGATGTTCAGCTGCGCAAACCTGTAAGTCGGGAGTATTCCTGCCAAATGAAGTACTACCAGCCTGCCCTTTTACAAGCCAGCTATTAGTCGAATCAACAGAATCT
This sequence comes from Granulosicoccaceae bacterium, assembly GCA_023301405.1. Taxonomy (GTDB): domain Bacteria; phylum Pseudomonadota; class Gammaproteobacteria; order Granulosicoccales; family Granulosicoccaceae. Next base: position 1,869 of record JALZUX010000490.1, read on the forward strand.
AATACCGTTACCTCACTAGTGACAGAAAGACGACCATTGATTTCACTTTCTATGACACTAACGCTCAAATTCGCCAGTGAAACGCCACTTTCATTCATCTAAAACACCTGATCAGTGAAGTTACAAACTCCCACATTGTATGCATAAAGTTCCTCTCCAAAACCGCCGATAGTCAAGTTAATCACTATCTTGAGCGGAGAACCTCATTGAACAAACAGACATGGATGAAAGCGGCGAGTATTTTACTAGCCTGCTTCACCAGCCAGGTAACCAATGCAGACAAAACCTACGTCTACGAGGAGACCGACGGTACTGTTTGGTACACAAACGTAGCCCCCACTTCGCAGGACAGCTCTAGGTTTCAGCTTGTAGCAGTTAAAGGCAGATCGACCGCGACATCAAGTTGTCGAGGAATGTCCCCCAGTAAACTGGATCATCGCGCGATCGCTTACAATTCTACCATTCAAAAGTTCGCTACTGAATTCAAGGTAGATTCAAAGCTCATCAAGGCTGTCGTCAGAAACGAATCCTGCTTTGATAAAATGGCGGTATCGTCTGCCGGTGCACAAGGTCTGATGCAATTAATGCCGCCCACAGCCAAATCGCTTGGAGTCCAGGACGCCTTCGACGCCGAGCAAAACCTGCGCGGCGGCGTTCGCTACCTTAGCGAGCTAATCACCCGTTATGACAACAATCTAGCTCTTGCACTTGCTGCCTATAACGCCGGCCCGGGCACCGTTGCAAAGTTCGCAGGCGTGCCTCCGTACAAAGAAACAAAGCTCTATATTGAAAGGGTGATGAATTCTTACCGTGAGTATCTGCAAGAGTACCTGCAGGCCGACGCAGGTTAGAGGCTGCACCGGGAAAATTACTAAACCCACTCACTCCGTATCAGCAACCACTTCATTGAACGCTTTTAATGGCAAATTAAGCGTTGCGGCAGGTTAAGGAATTTATCGCTAATCACCAGCAGCATTAGGCTTAGGTTGAGTCTTTAGGTTTTGCGCAACCAAACACCACGGCCGCTCTTAGTATATTAATAATCAGAACCGTTTTCTGATACTTAAAAGCACACACATTACGCATCAACAACGATTTGGTCAGCCCCATATAGGATTTCAACTCGCCGTAGGTGAAAAATTCAAAATCGGTTTTGTCGCGATAATTATCTGGCGTTACACTAAAGCACCATTCCTCACTGTAAGCCACCATGCATACTGACAATCCCACCGCCCTGACCAGTCGACTTCTGGAAGCGATTGAACACGACATTCTACCTTTAACGAAAGAAGGAGTGTCAAAGGGCAATAAAATATTTGGCGCTGCCCTGCTTCTTAAAAGCGACTTATCGACCCTGCTAGCTGAAACTAATAACGAGCTGGAAAATCCGCTATGGCACGGGGAAATGCACACGCTGAAACGTTACTACGAAATGCCGGAGGACCAACGCCCACCACCGTCAGAGCTAATTTTTCTGACCACTCACGAACCTTGTAGCCTATGCCTGTCTGCCATCACTTGGACCGGCTTCGATAATTTCTACTATTTTTTCTCGCATCTGGACTCGCGAGATGCTTTTGCCATTCCCCATGATTTGAAAATTCTGAAAGAGGTATTTAACGTAGAGCCTGGTGGCTATCGACACAGTAACGAATTTTGGGCTTGTCACAGCATTAGGGAGCTTGCAGCGAATTGCTCGCAACCACAGCAATTTGATGAGCAGATATTAAAGGTAGCAACAGCCTACGATGCGCTATCCGAAGTTTATCAACAAGGAAAGACTGGTAATTCGATACCACTGAACTAGTGTAACTGTCCGATGGTGCATGTAAACTTTACTTCGCATTACATGCCATTGCAGCGATGTTGCGAGTTATCTGTTAGATTCCCTTGCATATACCGCTAGGGGGCTTCACAAAATCACCACTGCGAAAACTTAAGCAAGCTTTCTGTAAGAAAATACAACAATAAGAATTGGAGCTGGCGAACGGAGTCGAACCGCCGACCGGCTGATTACAAATCAGCTGCTCTACCAACTGAGCTACGCCAGCTCCGAACCCCTAATGTTAGTCCACATTAGCTCGGACTTCAAACTTCTTATGATATTTTTTTTGCGTCACACGACAAACAATAGGTTTCTCACACATTTTGTAACCGCCAATAGACCCAATCGGCCGTACACTTAGCACACAACGACAACTAAAATACCTAATGACCACCGAAACTGATCTGATCCCGACCCATTTCATCCGCAATATGATTGAAAAGGATGTCGCCAACAATAAACACGACAAACTCGTGGCGACCCGCTTTCCACCAGAACCCAACGGTTACTTGCACCTTGGTCACGCAAAATCAATTTGTCTGAACTTTGGCATAGCCGAAGAATTCAACGGCTGGACCAACCTTCGCTTTGACGACACCAACCCGGATAAAGAAAGCGAGGAATACATGAGCGCGATCAAGCGCGATGTTGACTGGCTAGGTTTTGAATGGAAATCATTATGTTACTCATCAGACTACTTTGACCAGCTTTACGACTACGCAGTCTTACTGGTGAAAAAAGGCGTCGCGTATGTTGACAGTCTAAGCGCTGAGGAAATCCGGGAATACAGAGGATCATTAACAGAGCCGGGGAAAGAGAGCCCCTACAGAAATCGAAGTGTAGAACAAAACATTGAGCTTCTGGAAGGCATGAATAACGGCGAATACGAGGAAGGCGAACATATTCTTCGACTTAAAATCGATATGGCCTCAAGCAATATAAACATGCGTGACCCGGCCATTTATCGAATCAAGAAAACACACCACTACCGAACCGCCGATAAATGGAATATTTATCCCCTCTACGACTACACCCACTGCCTGTCAGATGCCATCGAAGGCATTACTCATTCCCTATGTACGCTCGAATTCGAAGACCATCGCCCGCTCTACAACTGGGTGCTTGAACAAATCCAGCCCGAAGGCAGACCCGAACAAACAGAATTTGGACCACTTAACCTCGAGTACACGGTACTAAGCAAACGCAAATTACTGCAGCTGGTTGAAAGCAAAAAGGTAAGCGGATGGGACGATCCTAGAATGCCGACACTTAGCGGGCTTCGTCGCCGTGGCTATACACCCGCATCGATCAAAGAATTTTGCAAACTCATTGGAATTACAAAAAACAGCGCCCTGATCGAGTTGCTAGTGCTCGAAAATTGCATTCGTGACGAACTCAATGAAATGGCAGAACGCCGCATGGCGGTCCTTGAACCAATCAAAGTTGTTGTTACGACATGGCCTGAAGATAAGATCGAAACCCTACAGGTGGCTAACCATCCAAACCAACCAGAACTCGGCAATCGCTCAATCAACTTTGGCCGCGAGCTGTACATAGAGCGTTCTGATTTTGAAGAAATCCCACCACCTAAGTTCAAACGGCTCATTACCGGCGGTGAAGTGCGCTTGCGCAGCAGTTATGTAATTCGCTGTGATACGGTAGTGAAAGATGATGACAACAACATCATCGAGCTACATTGCAGCCACGACCCGGAGACCCTCGGCAAGAAACCGGAAGGCCGCAAAGTCAAAGGAGTAATCCACTGGGTCAGTGCAGCAGACGCGGTATCGGCAGAAGTTAGAGTTTACGACCGCCTGTTTAGTCAGCCAGAACCACTAGCACACGAAAACTTCATTGACGCACTTAACCCTGACTCCCTCCAAACTCATCCCGATGCAAAGGTTGAATACGCAGTTTCCACAGCCGCCGTTGAAACCCGCTTTCAATTTGAACGCCAGGGATATTTCGTAGTTGACAAAGACACAACAACCGAACGCCCAGTGTTAAATCGTGTCGTACCACTAAGAGACAATTGGACCAAATGAATTATCACTGTATAAAGGATTTATTAGTGTCCATTTCATCGAGTTACCCGAGACTTAAGAACCTGTCCGAGAATCTGTATTTACTGCGTGCTCTGTCTTTTGGCCAATCATTGCCAGCAACCTTATTAAAAAAGAAGTGCGGCAACTCGCCTCGATCGATCGAAATATTTGAGCTGCAGTCTTCTCGCACCCTTGCCGCCACCCGGGGCTCTCGGACATGCTTCTAGCTCGACACGGAGGATAATATGCTTCAAATCAAAACAAAAACTGCGACCCTAGGTATTATTACGATACTCATTTCCACTATGCTAGGTGCCTGTGCAACAAAAGAAGATCCCTCCGTCGCACATGGAAACCAACTTGGTGCAATCGAATACACCGTCAAAACAGGCGACAACCTGGTTTTGATTGCGTCTGAAATCACCAGACAACGTGAATATTGGCGCCGAATCGCCGACTTCAATCGCATTGCCAATCCAGCAAGCCTAAAAGTCGGACAGAAAATCTGGATACCCAAAGACCTGATACCATTAACCGTCAACGACGATGGCACACGATCTGTTGCAGGACATCCCGATGCGGTAGTGAATTCGGTAGAGCTACCGACCCGTATTAAGCCTATTAACTAACCCGGCCGTACATTCTGTGAAAACAATTATTCTTACTCGTCACGCTAAATCAAGCTGGAATTCAGACTCCTCAACAGATTTCGAACGCCCCTTAAACAAACGCGGCATCGACGATGCGCCAATAATGGCCAAACGC
>JALZUX010000491.1 GCA_023301405.1 Granulosicoccaceae bacterium
GTGGCACCGTGGCGGTGGCAAGCGGTCCTGCAGCTGGTGGCTGGGAAACCCCTATTCAGCCTTTGTATGAAGTAAAAGTCGCTGACCGATCACTTAAGTGCTTTATTGATCCCCAACATGATGTTACCGCTGATGATGTGCGGCTTGCCCATCAGGAAGGCTTTGTCTCTGTTGAGCACCTTAAGCGTTACACCACGCTTGGTATGGCTACAGATCAAGGCAAAATGGGTAACATCATCGGTATGGCGTTGATGGCAGAGGCGTTGGGAAAAGAAATACCAGAAGTTGGTACCACCACATTCCGTCCGCCGTACACGCCGATAAGTTTGGGTGCACTGACTGGTCGTGGCTTTGGCGCACATTTCAGGCCGCTACGACGAACACCAATGCATGAATGGAATCTGGCTAACGGTGCAACAATGGTTGATGCCGGTCTGTGGCAGCGGCCGTGGTATTTTGCCCGGCAAGGCGAAACAATTACCGAGGCCTATATTCGTGAAGCCACAACAACACGCGAAACGGTGGGTCTGTGTGATGTAACTTCACTGGGTAAAATAGCTATTCAAGGCCCTGACGCCACGGATTTTATAAACCGTATTTACAGTAATGCATTCGCCAAATTGCCTATCGGTAAAGCGCGCTACGGCATCATGCTGCGAGACGACGGTATCGTGATGGACGATGGCACCACCTGGCGCTTTTCAGAAACAGACTACTTCATGACCACCACCACAGCTCATGCGGCCAAAGTAATGGTGTGGCTTGAAGAGCTATTGCAAATGCGTTGGCCGGATTTAAAAGTGCATGTAACGTCTGTGTCTGAGCAATGGGCGGGGGTGGCGGTAGCAGGGCCCAAATCACGCACGGCACTTGAAGCAATAATGGCTGATAGCGCTGTGGTCACTAACGAGGCACTGCCGTTTATGGGGGTGGTTGAAACCACGCTAAAAAATGGTGTGCCGTGTCGTATCGCCAGAATCAGTTTCTCTGGTGAAATGGCGTTTGAAGTGTATGTGGGCTCTGACTACGCTAATAGTTTAATGGATCTCCTTAACGCTCAGGCGCAGTTGCTGGATGGTTGCTTGTACGGTACTGAAGCTTTGGGTGCGCTGCGAATAGAAAAAGGCCATGTGACCGGTGTCGAGCTTGATGGCCGCGCCACGATTGATGATGCAGGGCTTGGCAAAATGGCTTCAGATAAAAAGTCATATATCGGCAGTGTCTTGCGTAAGCGACCTGAGCTAATGAAAGAGGGCCGGCCACAGTTGGTGGGTATTTTTCCAAAGGATCGTAGTCAGAAGTTTAAGGCCGGGTCTATCTTATGTGCTGAAAACAAGGTCGAAGGCCATGGGGACGGGTGGATCACAGCGGTTACCCATTCACCGGTGCTGGGGCATTGGATTGGCCTGGGTTATATATCCGGTGGGGTTAACGATTGGTCTGGAAAAACACTGATCGCCGCCGACCCGGTAAGAAGCGGAAACATTGAAGTAGAGATCGTCTCGCCTCACATGGTAGATCCAACCGGAGAACGCATGCATGGTTGAGTTAACGACAGCAAGAGTGTCTGCGCTAAGCGGCCACTACAACAGAGGTCACCACGGCGTAGAAGGTACAGGCGTTGTGATGCATGAAGTCCCTGATCTACAGTTATGGCAATTAGCGGCCTGGCCGGAATCATTAACGGTTGCCGCTAACAAATTAGCGCAAAGTACTGGCGTAGGCAGTGTGCCCGGCTTTGCATCGGCTGCTGGTAATGAAACCGTGGCGTTGTTGCGCACAGAGCCACTTAAATTCTGGGTCTATGGTGCAGCAGTGGAGGGTGCAAACCCCGACGAATCAGTAGTGCTTGATATCTCACATTCGCGTACTCAAATTCGCATAAGCGGACCGCAAGCTACTACGTTGTTGAACGGTTATCTGCCGCTTGATCTGCGTGAAGGTTCGTTTCCTGTTAACAGTGTTGCATCAACAGCGTTTCATCATGTGGGGGTGACTCTATGGCGGTCACCAGCCGGTTATGAGTTATTTTTACCGCGTGGTTTTGCATTGTCATTATGGGAGTTGTTGTTGGAGAGCTCGATGCAGTACGGTTTGATGGTTAAGTAGTTTTCCGGAAAAATTAGGGGCGTAGTGAGGCCCTGCCAGAGGCTGCCGTGTTAGATGTGCCCTTCTGGCGGAGTCACTTTTTAAGCACAAAGGCTAACGAAAAGTGTGCATGCGACCATTGGGCTCTGCGCGGGGCCATGGGAAATGTTGAGGTTTATCGCACCCGTAGGGTCGCGAAAACAGGCATCCATGCCTGGCAGTGCGTGGTGGCTGTCCCGGAACTAGAATCTACTGTGGGCGCGGTCTTTCGGCCAGAGATCGCTTTCGCAGCAAAGCCTTGCTCCCGGGCAGTCTTTTGGTTAGTTGTCCGGGTGCAAAGGTGGTGCAAAGTGGTGAGATTGTGAGTCGAATATTTCTGATTGATTGACCGGTAAGGGTATTAAACACGCCGGCGCCAACGATTTATCTTCCTGTCGATGCTGAACTGGTCAGTCTTCAGTGAGTCAAGTTTGTTTCTCAGTCTGTAGATTCGCCGACTGTTGTCATCCTTTTTTTCCCCGGCAGTCAGTCGCGGGTGCCGGAGGCGGGCGGAGTGGAGTTTGTGGTCGTAGTGCTGGTGCTCCCTTAGTACTTGTCTACGTGCCTGTTGCAACCCCAATAGATATTGCTGAAGAAAGGCTGACTCGAGCTCTGCCGGGCAGATACCGCGATAGTCGTGGTATTGAATTCCTTGCTTAATTCCGTTCTGTGGCTGGCAGTAGTTTTCTACGCCTGCTTGGTATCCGGTAAGGTAGCGTGGTTCGTTTGCGGTTACGCCATGTTTTGCGCAAGCTTTGACGTGTAATGGAAAGCGATCGGTGGTTCGGCCCGCTGTGCCGTCTTTAAAGCCGGTGGCCTGCCAGTTGCCTTGCAGGCAGTCTTGTTTGTTGATGGTTGCGCAAGCGGCAAGCGTTGAGATCAGCATGATGGCGATCAGGCCGAATATCGCGCGTTTGGTGACGGTATTGGTGTTCATTATTTGATGCATGGGTTTACCGCGTAATTGATAAGTAAAGGTCGCTTTGAATTGGAGCGTGCTGACTCATGATCGTTCCACCAGTGTTTATCCGTCGGTTAGCTGAATTTGGCTGAGGGAAATCAGACGCTCGGTTATGGCATTCCATTGATTGCTTGTAACATTGTTGAGTCATAATACTGACGGAAAAACAGCAATTTTATTATCCACAAAAGCTGTGGGTAACTTTGTGGATAAGGTTGCAAACATAGCCGCTGAGCGGCCGAGAATCAATAACTTACGTTAGAATGGTTACTTTTTGATCATGTTTTATAATGTGATATAAAACAATAACATAGCATGTTTGCATGTTGGTGATTTGGCAATGCCGGCGTGAGATGGTGCTTTTTTAATCAGCATTTGTTGTTCTGTGTATAACCAGCCAGGCAGGACAGGATTTGAGTGTTTTCGTCAAGTGTTTTTTGTGTGATTTTCAACATTATTTTAACGAAACTGTACTTGTATGAAAGTAGGGAATACGTTAGTGAAAGTCTCTGGAGTCTGTTGCTAAGTCACCTAAAAGATGTGTTTGATCTTCAATAGATCTGGCAATTAGATGTACAACTTCTCCTTCCCGTTGAGTGATTCCTGAAATAACCACCAGTTGTGCACCTAGTACAGCTTTTCGAAATCGCTCTGTGATGTTTTGCCAGATCACTATATTGGCCAGTCCGGTTTCGTCTTCTGTGGTCATGAAAATTACCCCTTTGGCGCTGCCAGGGCGCTGGCGTACTTTGACTAAACCGGCGATCTTCGCGAACTGCCCGTTTGACTTGGTGTTCAGCCACTGTTGCGTTGTTAGTATGCGCCGCTTACTCAATTGCTTTCTGAGTAACGCCAGAGGGTGGCGACCTAGAGTAAAGCCAATGCTTTGATAGTCGGCGATGATATCTTCGCCTTCGGTAATCAGGGGGAGTTGTTGCGGTATGTCTGGAGCGGAAGCTTGCGCAAGCATGCCGGGTAACTGTTCAACCCCCAATAGGTCCCAGTGTGCCCGATGGCGGTTGCCGCTGATGGTTTCAAGCGCGCCCGAGGCGGCCAGTGCTTGCTGGTCTTTTGCATTAATGCGTGTGCGACGCACTAGTTCTTCAATGGTGTGGTAAGGGCCTCTGTGTTCGCGCTCATTGATCAGTTGCTCCGTGCCTTTGCGTGATAAATTTTTAATCAGACGAAAGCCAAGCCGCACGGCAAATTCCTGTGTGGTGCCTTCGGCGGCTTCATTTATTGGCTGCAGAAAGTGGTCTCTTATGCTTATGTTGATGTCTATTTCACGTACCTCCACATGATGGCGTCGGGCGTCGGCGACTAGATCTGACGCAGAGTAAAAGCCCATGGGTAAACTGTTCATGATGGCGCAGCAGAACGCTGCGGGCTCATGGCATTTGAGCCACGCTGAAACGTACACTAATAAGGCGAAGCTGGCGGCGTGTGATTCAGGGAACCCGTATTCACCAAAGCCGCGTATCTGGCGGAATACTGCGTCGGCAAATGATTCGTCGTAGCCGTTGTTACTCATGCCTTCCATTAGCCGCAGCCGGAACCGTTCTACGGTGCCAACTCTGCGCCATGCCGTCATAGACCGTCGCAGTTCATCAGCCTCACCCGGGCTAAAGCCTGCCGCAACCATCGCGAGCTCCATGACCTGTTCCTGAAACACCGGCACGCCAAGGGTGCGTTTAAGGACTCTTTCAAGTGCTTTGTTAGGGTAAGTGACAGGCTCCAGGCCCTGGCGTCTTTTAAGGTAAGGGTTGACCATACCGCCTTGAATAGGGCCGGGCCTGACAATGGCCACTTCAATAACCAGGTCATAAAAATTCTCTGGTCGCAGCCGGGGTAACATTGACATTTGCGCGCGTGATTCAATCTGAAATACGCCTACAGTGTCTGCCTTTTGAATCATCTGGTAGGTGGCGGCGTCTTCGGCCGGTACGTTAGCCATTGAGTAATGAACGCCACGGTGTTGCTGCAGCAGGGTAAAGCACTTGCGTATGGCGGTTAGCATGCCAAGCGCTAGTACATCTACTTTCAATAAGCCTAGATCTTGCAGGTCATCTTTGTCCCACTGAATCACGGTGCGGTTGGGCATTGATGCGTTTTCGACCGGTACCAGTGATGCCAATGGGTGATGCGAAATAACAAACCCGCCAACGTGTTGTGATAAGTGCCGTGGAAAGCCCAGTATTTGTTCCAGTAACCACGCATATCTTTTCATTAGCGGGCTGTCTGCGGCAAAGCCCATTTCAACCAGCCGATCAGGGATTACATCGTTGCCGTCCCACCACGCCAAGGATTTAGACAACGTATCGATCTGGTCTTCCTGTAGGCCCAGTACCTTTCCAACATCACGAACTGCGCTGCGACGCCGGTAGCTGATTACAGTAGCGGCTAGAGCCGTGCGGTGACGACCGTATTTGCTATAGATATATTGAATGACTTCTTCACGGCGTTCGTGTTCGAAGTCAACGTCGATGTCTGGCGGCTCATTGCGCTCGCGAGAAATAAAGCGTTCAAACAGCATGCTCATGCGCATGGGGTCAACTTCAGTGATCAGAAGGCAAAAGCACACTGCTGAATTAGCCGCCGAGCCACGGCCTTGGCACAAAATGTTTTGGCCACGGGCAAAGCGCACGATATCGTGTACGGTTAAAAAGTAGTGCTCGTAATTAAGTTCAGCTATAAGGGCTAGTTCGCGTTCAATTTGATGGTTAACGGCGTCACTGGCGCCATTTGGCCAGCGTGTCTTAGCGCCTTGGGCAGTCAGTTTGCGCAGATGGTGGGTGGCAGTAGTGCCGGCCGGGACTAGTTCATGCGGGTATTCGTAATTGAGTTCATCCAGGCTGAAATCACACAGTGATGCAATGCGCTGGCTTTCCTGCAGGGCGGCGGCGGGGTAGAGCGCTGCCAGTGTTTGCGGGTGGCGCAGGTGCCGTTCGCCATTAGCGTAAAGTTTACGACCAGCGTTTTGCAAAGTGCAGCCCTCACGAATGCAGGTCACTACGTCTTGTAAGGCCCGCCGCATTCTGCAGTGCATGTGAACATCGCCACAGGCCACCACCGGCAACTGGTACTGTAAGGCCATGTCGTAAATGTTTTGGGTGTGGGCGGTGTCTGTTCTTTCATGAAGAAGGGTTAGCGCCAGCCACGCTTGTTGAAAGGTCTGTTGGAACCACAGCAGCATCTCACTGCTTGGCTCGGCCGGCGTCAGCGGTGCCGGCACCAGGATAGCAATGCAATGTTCTACCTGCTCAAGGCGGCCCGGGGCGATCAGGTATTCGCCCTTTGGTGCGCTACGGCGTGCGTCGGTAATCAGGCTGCACAGGCTGGTGTAGCCTTGGTGGTTGCGTGCCAGCAAAATCAATTTAAAGCCGTGTTCCAGTAGAAGTTCAGTGCCGATAATCAGTTTTACACCTGATTTTTTCGCCTGCGTATGAGCGCGAACAACCCCCGCCATGGTGCATTCGTCAGTGATTGCCAGTGCCTGGTAGCCCAATTGGCTTGCGGCTTCAACTAATTCCTCAGGGCGTGAGGCGCCCCGTAGAAAGCTGAAGTTTGAAATGCAGTGGAGTTCTGCGTATGGAGTGGTGTTTTGCATAATACTGTATAGATATACAATAAAATGTTGAGTTTGGCTAGTTTTGTGTTGTTGTTGTTGTTGTTGTTGTTGGATGGTGTCCCTGCGGGGCTGTTGTCTGTGTGTCGCCTTCTGCGGGGCTCTGCCGGGGGCTGCTGTTTTAGATGGTGTCCCTGCGGGGCTGCTGTCTGGGTGTCGCCTTCTGCGGGGCTCTGCCGGGGGCTGCTGTTTTAGATGGTGTCCCTGTGGGGCTGCTGTTTAGATGTGCCCTTCCGGCGGAGTCACTTTTCAAACACGAAAACTAACGAAAAGTGTTTTTGCGACCAATCGGCCCTGCGCGGGGCCT
>JALZUX010000492.1 GCA_023301405.1 Granulosicoccaceae bacterium
TTGCCAATTCTCTGGGCGGGTAAACTGTTGCATTTGTCCACATCACCGGATTTTTACGTACTAGGGATGGCGATGACAGTGGGTGATCAATGGTTGGGCCTTCTGGTCTATATAGGCGGGGTGTCAGCGGCAAGCGCGATGATGATCGTCACCACGCTTGCGCTGTCATATATGTGCTTAAACCATCTGTTTTTACCGATGAGTATTTCTGCCAATAACCCAGACACTAATCTGTACCAGCGCTTGTTGTGGAGTAAGCGCGTAATCATTGCGGCGATTATAGCGGCGGGTTACGGTTTTTATATTGTCATTGAATTAAATGAAGGGCTTGCCAGTCTGGGCTTGATTTCATTTGTTGCAGCCATTCAACTTTTACCCGGTGTGATTGGTTTACTGTTCTGGACTCGAGCCACACAGGTAGGCTTCTTGTCGGGCTTGATGGGTGGCGCGGCCGTTTGGTTTGTATTGTTAGTTTGGCCGTTGTTAACGGACACCGCATCGATAAACAGTGTGGAAAAATTAACCGTCAGTATGGGCTTTGAAGGAGTTGATGTATGGAGCCTCTCCACGTTTTGTTCGCTGACGGTTAATTGCTTTCTGTACGTGATTGGATCGTTGCTAACAAAGCCGACGGTTGAAGAGCAAGAGGCAGCGCAGGCTTGTGTCTCTGACGCGATAAGGCCCTTATCAGGATTGGTTAATGCTCGCTCTGCCTCTGAATACACGGCTCAGTTGAAGCTCCTGTTGGGTAGCGAAGCGGCAGAGCAAGAAGTGAAGCGTGCTTTGGTTGAGCTCAATATGGATGAATCACGAGTCCATGCGTCAGATCTACGGTTACTGCATGAAAGATTAGAACGCAATTTATCCGGGCTGTTAGGGCCGACTGTCGCACGGCTTAGTTTACGCGGTAACCTTGAACTAACCCAACCGGCTAACGTGGCGCTGACGGAAAGTCTTCGGGCAATGGAGACCCGGCTTGAAACATCACGCTTACAAATGCGTGGGATGACCAAAGAGCTCGATGATCTGCGTTTGTATCTAAGGGGGGTGCTGCACGAGTTACCTCTTGGAGTCTGTTCTCTTGGTCCGCATAACGATGTACTGATATGGAATCAGGCGATGCAGACCATATCGGGAATTGATGAAAAGCTTGCCCGCAGTAGCAGACTTCAGGACCTACCAACCCCTTGGAATAGCTTACTTGCGCAGTTCTCTGCATCCACTGAGCAGCACTTGTTTAAGCTTCATACAGAACTTGCCGGGCACAAAAAGACGTTTAATTTTCATAAGTCACATGTCAGCACGCCTACTGGAAATGCCAGCTTATTAACCGGGCAGGTGATTTTGGTAGAAGACCGAACTAACATTGATTTACTTGAGTCAGAGCTTGCCCATAGCGAGCGATTGGCCTCGATAGGGCGTTTAGCGGCAGGCGTCGCGCATGAAATCGGTAACCCCTTGACGGGCATCGCCAGTATTGCGCAAAATTTGGAATACCATAATGAAGCCGAAATCATTAGCGAGAACTCAACCGATATACTGACACAGGTACACCGGATAAACGCCATCGTTAAGTCGCTTCTTACTTTTGCCCGCAATGAGCCGTCAGTCGGGGATGATATGGAAGATGTCTATTTGATTGAGTGTGTTGAACAGGCAATTCAATTGGTTACATTGGCCGAACAAGCCAAGCAACTCGTTTTTGAAGTTGATGTCGAAGATAAACTTATGGTTTATGCAAATGCCAGGCAGATGGTGCAAGTGTTTGTCAATCTGCTAAATAATGCCTGCGATGTGTCGAAGTCCGGAGATAAAATAATTATTAATGGTGAAAAGATTGACGACCGTGCAGTTGTTAGGATCAGAGATTTTGGTCCGGGAATATCAGCAACAGAGCAACAAAGAGTGTTTGAACCTTTTTATACAACAAAAGCGGTGGGGCAAGGCACCGGATTGGGGTTGGCGCTGGTCTATAGTCTGGTCAATGAGCATGGCGGGAGAATCGCAATTGATAATGAGGTTGTGCCCGGAACGTGTTTTGAAATCGTGTTGCCGGTGTTAGATGATAAAGGTAATGGTGTATGAATAGAATTCTTGTTATCGAAGATGAAGAGATCATTCGAAAGCAAATTATTCTGCTGTTAGAACGCAATAATTACGATGTTTCCGGGGTAGGAAATATTGATGATGCGCTGGTATGCGGGCCTGAAACGTTTGATCTTATTCTTGCTGATATCAGGCTGCCGGGAACAGCAGGTACTGACATCATTCAACACAGTGGGCAAGTGCCTGTCATTGTGATGACCAGCTTTGCCAGTGTTCGATCGGCGGTAGACTCGATGAAGCTTGGTGCGGTCAACTATATCAGTAAGCCTTTTGATCACGATGAACTGCTGTTGGTGATCGCGCGATCACTCCATGATAACCAGCTATCCGCACAAAATGCTGCAATGAAAAAAGATTTGCAACGGGTATTTCCTCAGGCGGAAATCTCGATTGAAAATTCTAAAATGAAAGCGCTCGTGGAGCGACTTGCGCAACTAAAGTCTGGAGATTTGTTCGTTTATCTAGACGGTGAGCGGGGGGCCGGCAAGGAGCTACTGGCGCGCCACTGTCATGATTGCGGTGAGCGTCAGCAGGGCCCTTTAGTCTTTGCCGACTTACCAGCTTACCAGCCATCAGAAATTGAATCATTGCTGTTCGGGGTGCAAGGCTCACCTGAAGAAAAAGAACCGCAGATTCGGCATGGTCTTCTGCAGTCAGCTCACGGCGGTACTTTGGTCATCCGCAATGTTAACTCTATGCCACTGGCCGCCCAGCAAAGAATTGTGAGCCTGGCGTTGGGCAAAGGGCGTCATGATAGCCGGGTGCTGCACGTGCGAATAATAGCGCTTGCGTCTGAATCAATTGAAAGTGGTGTTGCTAAAGGAAATTTAGATCCGGAGTTTGCTGGAGTGTTTTCGCCTAATGTCTATCAGGTTTTACCATTGAGACATAGGCGAGAAGATTTACAGCCTTTGGCGAACCACTATCTCAACTTATTCGTTAAGCGCTATAGGAAACGAAAAATCACCCTGTCTGCCGAGGCATTTAATGCGTTGCAGGCCTATCAGTGGCCAGGAAATATCACAGAATTAAAAAGTGTCATTGAAAGAGCTGTGCTAATGGTCGAAACCGACGTACTGAAGCCTGCACATCTGGGTATCGGAGTGATTGGCGACGTTGCGCGGCAGACTCCGTTTGATCTCAGTCTTGATGCCTACTTCCGTTACTTCGTGTTGAATTTCCAAGGTCAGTTCTCAGAGACCGAACTTGCCAGTAAGTTAGGGATAAGCCGAAAAGCACTTTGGGAGCGGCGCAATAAAATGGAATTGCCCAGAAACTAACACCAGCTTAACATTGCGGTGCGCAATGACAGTATCCGATAACTGGGTGCAGCGGGCGCAACCTTTTAGTAGATTAAAATTGATCGGTTTCGTAGGGTGAATAGTTGTCATTCACTTCGTTGATTGAATATCTTAACTACAATCCAACAACAATCCTAATTCGAAGCTGGCTGTTAGGGAGGTTAGTCCGGAATACAACGTAAATTGTTTAGGTGGGGTCAATGCGGCCGATAACAGAATGCCAACTGTGACACAATTCATCGGAAATTTGCGCACACTGCTTCCAGACTACGTTTGGTCACTCATCCCTAAAAAAGCTGCCCGGAATCACGTGATTCTGGATGAAATAACAATTAGCTAGTATTTGTGAATACTATTCCTGTTACTTTTCGTAACAAACGTCCATTTTACGTAAATT
>JALZUX010000493.1 GCA_023301405.1 Granulosicoccaceae bacterium
CCGGTATTGGCGTCGGTGTGCTTCCATAACAAACCATAGTCTTCCTCATGCATGCAGACGGCATTCTTTTTTATGACCGGCTTGCCGGTCCAGTCGTGAGAACACACATCAAAGTAGTGAATGTGTCCCAGACAATCACAGCCAAGTATGAGGGAATCGAGCGCTTGTCCAATGCCATACTCACCGGTATCAAACGCATTACGCCGAAAGTTACCCGCTGTTGGATCACCATAGGGCACGACCATCTCAGGCATAGAAACACGATGCATAATCGGACGCTGACGATCTTTATCGTGATAGGCAATTGAATGCAGCACTAACCCCTCACGGATATCAAACCCTACTCTAAGCTGCCACTTTTGCCATTCGACCTGGTAGCCGTTGACGGTAAAGCCGGGACCATCGGGCTGGCTTATCTCAAGCGGCTTGATATCGCTACGTAAGTCTTGCGTCGGTCTGATGGCTGCTGTGTCCGGTGGAATATCAACAACACCAAAATCATCAATACGAATGACTTCGCGGCGGCGCAAATCTACCACCGGGTGCAGATTACCAATGGGCCTGCCATAGCGGTTATCACCCGCGTCATTAATTAGCCAGCAATAGCAATACGCAATGCGCTCACCCTGCTCTGCTTCAATGCCAAAGTTACCGGCAGACCACGACTCAACCAATACATCGTCAATTCTGGTGATACCGCGCAGCGCGCAGGCATCGCGAAACCGCGGATCAGCCTTGACCAGCTTATCTGCAGCCGCAAACTCTTCAGTCACGATACGCGCCTGAGCACCAGGGATATGCTTCCACTCGGTCAATGCAGCAGTATTAGGCTCATCAGCTAACACCACAAGACCCTGCCAGGTTCGATTGGCAGAGGGCTCATAGCAGCAGATGTAAGCACGCCGCTCAATAGAATTGCCATTGTTATACGCAGAAAGCTCAGCCTTGTCGGGCTCTGCCAACGATATGGTTTCAAACCATGCAGAGTCGTCAAGACCCGCGTGCTGGTTAACAACACGTACCGCAGTTTCTATTTCTTGCGCAGATAACGGGTCTAACGGGTGCTTTGACATTCAGGATTCGCCAATCAGTGTGGAGGGGTGACGACCATGTTAATACACATGGAAACATCAGATCCAGCTTGCGAATAGCCCCCCCCTAAACTGGAATCGCCTATACCTTATCAGCTGCTTTATCTAAGACAGATTGACCATATAATGCTTTAAATATGGGCGTCTAGCGTAGGTGCGTCCTGACAAAATTGTTTCAAACGCAAAGCTATCTCCACGAGCCGCGTGAGTATCTATTTCCTGCAGCATCAAGCGGCCTGCCTTAAAGGCCACCTGCTCTGGTGAAATACTTCAACGGAACAAGCGCTCGAAAAGAAAATTGTGACGTCTAGCAGAAATTGACTTGCACTTAATGTTTTCAGCGCATGACGTTCGCAGTAAGTGGTTGCGTTATAACCAAACCTTACAGTCATCAAACCTCACTCGAAGCCACCTCGTTCTACCACTGCCCTTACATGATGCGTGTCCTTGTAGCTGAGGTACCTGGATCCGTGCCGTGCCAGCACTCGATTGCCGTTTCACTGTGCGCGACACTACGCCACAGCAACAGACTCCCTTCGAGATTGGCTGAAACCAGCCCATAAAGCTACCTGGCTTACGTGCCTCATGAGCCGAAACCGGTAGGAACCCCAAATCCCCGGCTGGCACAACGGTTGATCAACACAATTTCCTCCCCTTTACAATGACTGTCCTTGTAACTTTTTGTGATAAAACAGTGATAGAACAGTGATAGAACAGTGATGAAATTGAGTGGCTCTGGTGACATTTTCCACAGGCGGAACGGCATCTAAAGCTGACTACACGGGCGTGCTTCCAAATAACCAGGAACATATAGGGTACAGCGCTCGTAAAAAAATTCATCTTGATTTTTTGGCTTTCGCACATGCTGAATTCCGCACGAAATACACAACGCCAAAAAGGAACAAAGTGTGACTAACCCAAATCCAGCCGCTTCTAATCGGAACAACGGCACGAACACATCATCTCAACGCTCTTCCAGGATGGTCCGACCATTCGAAAAACTTGTGCCAGTTGCGATGCTGATCGTGGGGCTTGCAGGCTCTTCAACTGCAGTAGCGGACGATCTTTATTTAATTATCGGGCAATCAAACGCAGCAGGGCGCGACACTAATATCCGTAGCAACAACGCGGATGCATCGGACAGTGACGTACAGTTGTTTAACGACGAAAACCGTTTTGAAATTGCAAATCAGCCTCTTAACCAATACTCCACTGTCAGGAACATAAATCAAAATCAAGGGGTGAATTTTGGATTAGAGTTCGGCATAGAAATGCACGCTGACAACGGGCAAAGAGTGCATCTTGTTGTCAATGCAAGAGGGGGAACCAGTGTTGCCGAGTGGCGCGAACAGAACCGCGATTTATTTGACCCCACCGTAGAAAGAGTAAGGGCCGCTGAATCTGCCTGCGACTGCGAACTAACAGGAATTTTGTGGCATCAGGGAGAGGCCAATACAAGAGATGATAGCTTTACATCTGGGTATCTCAACTCCTTAGAAGGTTTGATAGCAGAATTTCGCGCTGAATTTGGTAACGTGCCATTTATTGTCGGTGAAATTGCGCGTTCAAGTGACAATCGCGCATTAAACCAAGCCATTCGTACTGTGGACGATAATAGCTTCGGCCCAGATGATGTTGAATGGGCCAGAAGCGCAGGTCTTGATACCTTTGATGGTACGCACTTTGATTCGTC
>JALZUX010000494.1 GCA_023301405.1 Granulosicoccaceae bacterium
GCAGGGGCAACTGGCACATCAGAATCTGTTGCGGCAGGCTCAACAGGTATTGCCGCTGGCAGATCTGATTCTACCGCTGGAGTTTGTATCTCAGGTATTTCAACACCATCGACAACACTACCGATAGTAGAATTGCGCTGTGACGCAAGAAAGAACAACACCAAGCTAGTGGTAAAAAAAGCCAGTGCAAATAAAGTGGTCATCCGCGTCAAAAATGAACCTGAACCGCGAGAACCGAAGACCGAGCCTGAAGCCCCGCCACCGCCACCACCAGCGCCAAACGCTGCACCAGCATCGGCACCTTTGCCGTGCTGAATCAACACCAGCCCAATGACGCCGAGCGCCAGAAACACATGTATTACAAGAGCAATAGTCTGCATCAGTGAATTGTTCCGTTATATTTGTTTATATTCTGTAAATCTTAAACAGCTGAAGCGGCGTTGCAAACAGCTAGAAAGTCAGCACTCTTCAGCGCCGCGCCACCTATTAACCCGCCATCTATATCTGGCTTTGCGAAAAGCTCTGCGGCGTTACCGGGGTTAACACTGCCACCATAAAGCAACCGCAGCGATTCAGCGCTTTCTCTATTTTGCACCGCCACAAACTGCCGGATCGACTGATGAACATCCTGCGCCTGCTCTGGACTGGCCGTTTTACCGGTACCAATCGCCCAAACTGGCTCATAGGCTACAACAGCGCCATCAAATGCATCTTTGCCAGTAATATCAAAAACAGCCTGCAACTGCCTTTTTACTACGGACATGGTTTCCCCTGCTTCACGCTCTTCTAGACTTTCACCGACGCAAAATATTGGGCAAAGACCAGCCGCCTTAACCGCCTGGTGTCGTTGCGCGCAAGCCTGATCTGTTTCACCAAACAAGCTACGCCGCTCTGAGTGCCCGACAATGACATACTCGCAGCCGAATTCAGCCAGCATAGTGGACGAAACTTCACCGGTATAAGCGCCTGACTCATGAGCACAAGCGTTTTGCGCTCCCAGCTTCACGTCGGCGGTGGCAACAATCTGCCCAACCTCGGACAAATGCACATTAACCGGACACACAATTACTTCCACCCCGGATACGGGTGACGCAGAAATCTCACGAGCGAGTTTGCCGGCGCTTTCTCTGGAACCATTCAGTTTCCAGTTGCCAGCGACAATGGGCGAGCGCATTAGGATATATCTCGGTCACGAATGTGACGGGTTATTGGTGCGTGTTATTAAAACACACCTAAAAGCGCGCAAGCGTAACCCGCACACAGCCAAAATGCAATCAGGTTGCACTCAAGACATTGTAGTCCGTTACCTCAGATATTGCGCATTAAATCGCCTGATGAGCTTTAGCTGACCGTGTATTCCGTGAACGGCCAGCTAAGTGCCTTAACCCAATACGCGACCCACCGCCTCAGCGACGCGATGGCAGATTTTTTCAACATCGTTTGCTACACGGCCCTCAACCATCACACGAACCACTGGTTCAGTGCCAGATGGACGCAACAACACACGCCCTGAATCACCAAGCTCTTTTTCTGCCGCTGCAATCACCTCGGCGACCTCTGGGTTATCATTCAACGCTTCACGATGACTTAAAGGAACATTAACCAGCACCTGCGGGTATCGAGTCATACCAGCTCGAAGAGCCGCTAATGACTCACCGGACTGCTGAATATAAGCAAGCACCTGCAAAGAGGCGACCAGACCGTCCCCAGTGGTTGTTCGATCAAGGCAAATAATATGTCCTGATGACTCACCACCCATTGACCAATTGCGCTTGCGCAGCTCTTCAAGAACATAACGGTCACCGACTTTGGCTCGAACAAAATCGACCCCCAGCTCCTGCAGCCCATGCTCGAGACCCAAATTACTCATCAAGGTACCCGCCACACCTGGGACCTTTTCGCCACTGTCTAAACGAGACTTAACCAGCACGAACAGCAATTCGTCACCGTCGACAATCTCACCACGATGATCAACCATGATCAGTCGATCGGCATCACCGTCCAATGCCACACCGACGTCAGCGCGTTCCATCAAGACATGCGCTCGCAATAAATCAGGTGAAGTTGCACCACAATCGCGGTTAATATTCAGCCCGTCGGGATCAGCACCGATCGATACCACTTCGGCCCCTAGCTCTTCGAATACACCTTTGGCAATGTGGTAGGCGGCGCCATTAGCTGAATCGACCACAATCTTCAAGCTATCGAGACGTAAGCCGGTCGGGAAAGTACTTTTGCAAAACTCAATGTACCGACCCGGAGCATCTTCAATTCGAGTTGCACGCCCCAAATCCGCTGAATCGACAGTTTCCATGTCTTTTTCCATCATCGACTCGATGGCTTCCTCAGTCTCATCAGGCAATTTTGTCCCATCGGCCGAGAAAAATTTGACCCCGTTGTCGTAATAGGGATTGTGCGACGCACTTATCACAATACCCGCTGCAGCGCGAAAAGTGCGGGTCAAATAAGCAACTGCCGGTGTCGGCATAGGGCCCAGCAAGCGCACATTAATACCGGCAGAAGACAAACCAGCCTCAAGCGCTGACTCAAACAAGTAACCCGACACGCGTGTATCTTTACCGATAAGAACATCACGATTGCCCTGCCCGGCCAACACCTTGCCAGCTGCCCAGCCTAGTTTCATGACAGTACCTGCTGTCATAGGCTCGGTGCCGACATGCCCTCTCATCCCGTCTGTTCCAAAGTACTTTCTGGCCATTTGTAGGCTCCAAGCTTGTTTATGTAAATTATTTAACTCTGTCACCGCAGAAAACAGAGGCGGATTGTGGCTTTCACGTAACTAAC
>JALZUX010000495.1 GCA_023301405.1 Granulosicoccaceae bacterium
TACTTTTCCGGCCCGATTGAATCTGCCGGTGATGTATTCAACAATAATATTTTTTACCTACTGAACCAGAACACTTACTCCGTGATGGAGAACGACACCTTAGTAGCGATACCGTTATTTCTATTCATGGGCTATGTTGTTGAACGCGCCAACATTGTTAACCGCCTGTTCGCATCATTACAACTTGCCGCCCGCAATTTACCAGGTTCGATGGCCATTGCCGCACTGATCACCTGTGCAGTATTCTCTACTGCCAGTGGTATCGTTGGTGCTGTTGTGACACTAATGGGCTTGCTTGCCTTCCCCGCCATGACCGACGCTAACTATCGTAAAGATTTCAGCGCTGGTGTTATCTGTGCCGGTGGCACGTTGGGCATATTAATTCCACCGTCGATTATGCTGATTGTCTACGCGGCCATCGCAGAATTATCACCTCTACGCTTATATGCAGCAGCCGTATTCCCAGGCTTGTTGTTAGCCGGTATGTACATAATGTATGTGATATTCAGAGTGACAATGAACCCGTCAATCGCACCCAAACCAATCATCGACCCCACCATGACCCGCGGGAAAATATACTGGCAACTGCTTATCTCATTCGTACCGTTAACCATTTTGATTATGCTGGTACTGGGATCAATACTAGGTGGTCTGGCCACACCGGCAGAAGCAGCAGCAATGGGTGCATTGGGTGGATTAGTTCTGGCGGCCATTTATCGCTCCCTGACATTCACCAAACTAAAAGAATCTGTCTTTTTAACAGCCAAAGCCACCGCCATGGTGTGTTGGATGTTTGTCGGCTCATGGACATTTGCTTCTGTGTTCTCATACCTTGGCGGACACGATGTTATTGAACATTGGGTGCTGGCGATGAACCTTGAGCCGTGGCAATTCCTGGTGATGGTGCAGTTGATCATCTTTTTACTTGGCTGGCCTCTGGAATGGTCAGAGATATTAATCATCTTTGTCCCCATCTTCCTACCGATGCTTGATACCTTCGGCGTTAACCCGTACTTCTTCGCCATGCTGGTCGCACTGAACTTACAGACGTCCTTCCTGACACCGCCGATGGCGATGTCCGCCTATTATTTAAAGGGGGTACTCAAAGATCAGATCGAATTAATGCAGATTTTCAAAGGGATCATGCCGTACTTAGGTATTGTGATTTTCTGTATGGTGCTGATGTATATATTCCCGGGTATCGCGCTGTGGCTGCCTGACTACTTATTTGGTGAGTACATCCCATAGCAATGGATAACTCAACAATTCGCGAATGCGTGGCCCTGATTGCCGAGGGCCGGTTGACTGCAAAGCAAATGGTAGAAAGTTGCTTCAAGTGTATTGAAGCAACAGAACCCACACTAAGTGCCTGGCAGCACTTAGACAAAGAACATGCTATGCAACAAGCCGAGGCTCTTGATGAAATCAGACGTCGCGGTGAACCGTTGGGTGCGTTGCATGGAATACCCGTTGGCCTGAAAGATATTTTCGATACCGACAACATGCCCACCGGCCTAGGCAGTCCGATCTACAAAGACAGACAGCCTGAATCAAACGCCACGGTGGTCGACAAACTTATTGAAGCTGGTGCGATTATATTAGGTAAAACGGTATCCACCGAATTCGCCTACATGCATCCAGCGGCGACCCGAAACCCGCACAATCCAGACTATAGCCCCGGCGGATCATCAAGCGGATCAGCGGCGGCCGTGGCAGCAGGCCATGTACCTTTAGCATTAGGCTCGCAAACCAATGGCTCGGTAATTCGCCCTGCATCGTTTTGCGGCGTCTACGGATACAAACCGTCACGGGGAATTATTTCACGGCATGGTGTGCTGCAAACTTCACAGCATCTGGATCATGTCGGGGTATTTGCCAGAGACATCGGCGACCTTGCGCTACTGTGTGACTGCATCGCAGGCTATGACTCAAACGATGACGCAAGCTATCTAAAGCCCCGCCCTCACATGCTGGAAGGCTATTTATCTGAAGTCCCCATAGAGCCCAACTTTGTGTGGATTGACCTACCCTACGCTGACCGATATCAGTCGGACGCCATTGACGCCTTCGAAGAACTAATTGCAGCGATTGGCGGTCAGCTTGAGCGTGTTCCGGCACCGCAGTCTTTTGCAGCACTGCCCGCCTGTCATAAAGCTATCTACGACTATGAAATTTATCGTTGCCTTGAACAGACACACAAACACCACTGGGACCAACTCAGCGACACCGCGAAAGCCGCCATGGAGACCGCCAAACAGTGCGACGAATCAACCTATCGCGAAGCACTGGAAATACAGGCCGCAGCCAATAAATGGTTTGACCAGTTTTTTCATGACTACGACGCAATCGTTACACCCTCTGCGGTAGGTGAGCCACCAGCGTTTGGTGACGGCACTGGCGATCCCATATGCTGCACGCTATGGACACTGTGCGGGCTGCCTACCCTTACCATGCCACTTTTAAGTGGAAACAATAACCTGCCAATAGGTATTCAACTGGTAGGTGCCTACAATCAGGATGATCGACTACTACGCACTGCACGCTGGTTATTGCAGCACTTGCGTCAGGACCAGGAATCATAATCATGCAAACTGAATCAAACAAAACCTCACCCAGAATTCGATTAATCACCGCATTAATCGGCTTGTCTATTGTGGCAACATTTGTCTTTGGGCTTGCGTACAGTATTGCGACCGGCTTTGCGGGATTAGAAGGCGG